>JBAXIA010000001.1:0-116179 GCA_037138615.1 Mycobacteriaceae bacterium
CATCCGGGCAACGGTTTGCGGGTTCGCGCTCGGACCCCGAAAAGCGGGCCTACCATCGCAGAATGCAGCACCTTCAGCGGCTTAGCGGGCTTGATGCCAGCTTCCTATACCTCGAAACCCCGACTCAGCCGCTGCATGTGTGTTCCGTGCTGGAGGTGGACGCGTCCACCATTCCGGGCGGATACACCTTCGAACGTTTGCGCGACGAGCTGGCGCTGCGGATCACTGCCATCCCGACCTTTCGGGAGAAACTGGCCAATACCTTCCTGAACCTCGATCATCCGGTGTGGGTGGAGGACGAACACTTCGACATCGAGCGCCACCTGCATCGCATCGGTCTGCCCGCGCCGGGCGGGCGAGCGGAGCTTGCGGAGGTGTGCGGCCATCTTGCTGCTCTGCCGTTGGGCCGCCGCCACCCGCTGTGGGAGATGTGGATTATTGAGGGACTCGGCGGCACTGACGCCCGTAAGGGCGGCCGACTGGCGGTGTTGACGAAGGTCCACCATGCCGCCGTCGACGGCGTGACCGGCGCCAACCTGATGTCGCAGCTGTGTTCGGTCGAGCCCGATGCGCCGACGCCGGAGCCGGTCAGGGGCAGCGCCGAGGTCAATCCGCTCAGGATCGCCGTCGGTGGGCTGGCGCGCTTCGCCGCCCGGCCCATCAGTCTGGCGACCACGGTTCTACCGGAGACCGTGTCGACGGTGGTGGAGACGGTGCGCCGGATCGCCGGAGGCCGAGCTATGGCGTCGCCCTTCGGCGCGCCGCACACGCCGTTCAACGCCAGCATCACCGCGCATCGAAACGTGGCCTTCGCCCAGCTCGACTTCACCGACGTCAAGACGGTCAAGAACCATTTCGGTGTGAAGGTCAACGATGTAGTGATGGCGCTGGTGTCCGGCGTGCTCCGGCAGTTCATGCTCGACCGGGGCGAGCTGCCGGAGGCTCCGCTTGTGGCCATGGTGCCGGTGTCGGTGCACGATCGCTCCGACCGGCCGGGCCGCAACCAGGTGTCGGGGATGTTCTCCAGCCTTGAGACCCAGATCGAGGACGCGGGCGAGCGATTGACGGCGATCGCGGCGGACAACACCGTAGCCAAGGAGCACAGTGCGGCGATCGGGGCCACGCTGCTCCAGGACTGGAGCCAGTTCGCCGGACCCGCGGTCTTCGGAGTGGCGATGCGGGTCTACGCCCGCAGCCGGTTGACGGAGTCGCCCGTCCACAACCTGGTGGTGTCCAACGTGCCGGGACCGCAGATTCCGCTGTACTTCCTGGGCGCCGAAGTAGACGCGATGTACCCGCTCGGGCCGATCTTTCACGGTGCGGGCCTGAACATCACAGTGATGTCGCTGAATGGAAAGCTCAATGTCGGCCTCATCTCCTGCCCGGAATTGCTGCCTGACCTGTCGCAGATGGCCGACGGTTTCGCTGTAGGGATGAAAGAGCTGTTGACGGCCACCAAATCCGGGCCTCGGTGAGGCGTTACTGAGGCGCGGCCGGGTCGGGGCTACCGGTGGTTTCCGGTGAACGTGGCAGCATGTTGACCATGAGGATGTACCAACGACCCCGCGCCGTGCGCGCCGCAGTGGTGCTTCCCGCGCTAGTCGCCCTGCTCACGTCAAGTGGCTGCGGCACTGTGGTGTCCGGTAGGGCGGTGCTGGCCGGCCCGCAGATCGGGCAACCGGTGCAGTGGGGACTGTGCCGGGCAAGCGGCGGTAGCGGGGGCGAGGCGATGCCGATACCGGCGGGCGCGCAGTGCGGCAAGATCGCCGTTCCCGTCGACTACAGCAAGCCCGACGGCGATGAGGCCACCCTCGCACTGATTCGGTTCCCGGCCACTGGCGACAAGATCGGTTCGCTGATCATCAACCCCGGCGGCCCGGGGGAGTCCGGAATCGAGGCCGCGGCCAGCATTGTTGAGGGACTGTCGCCGGAGATGCGTCGGCGTTTTGACCTGGTGGGCTTTGACCCTCGCGGGGTCGGCGGGTCCACTCCGGCCGTGTGGTGCAACTCCGACGCGGACAACGATCGGTTGCGAGCCGAACCCCAGGTGGACTACAGCCCCGAGGGAGTGCAGCAGATCGAAAAGGAGACCAAGGAGTTCATCCAACGTTGTGTCGACAAGATGGGCACTGAATTCCTGGCCAACGTCGGCACCGAGAATGTGGCCAGGGATCTCGATGCTCTCCGCGCGGGGCTTGGCGATGCCAAGCTGAACTACCTCGGCTACTCCTACGGAACCCGGATCGGTGCTGCCTACGCCGAGGCCTACCCGGACAAAGTGCGGGCGATGATCCTCGACGGCGCGATCGATCCCAACGCCGACCCGATCCAGGCCGATATCAACCAGGCTGAGGCGTTCCAGAAGGCGTTCAACAGCTACGCCGCCGATTGCGCCAATGATCCCGAATGCCCGTTGGGCACCGACTCGGACAAAGCTGTCGATGTCTACAAGAGCTTGGTGAATCCGTTGGTGGACAAGCCGATGGCGACGCGAGATCCGCGCGGACTGTCCTACAGCGATGCGCTCGTCGGCACCATCATGGCGTTGTATTCACCGAACCTCTGGCGGCACCTGACCCGTGGACTGACCGAGATGACAGAGGGCCGGGGTGACACCATGCTGGCACTGTCCGATATGTATATGCGGCGTGATGCTCAGGGGCACTACACCAACGCCACGGACGCGCGCGTCGCTGTGAATTGCGTCGACCAGCCGCCGGTCACCGACAGCGCCAAGGTCATTGAAGAGGATCGTCGGCTGCGTGAAGTCGCTCCGTTCATGAGCTACGGGGAATTCACCGGACACGCCCCGATGAGCGCCTGTGCGTTCTGGCCGGTGCCGCCCACGAGCACGCCGCACATCGCGGCCGCACCCGGCCTACCGCCGGTGCTGGTGGTGTCGACCACCGGCGATCCGGCGACGCCGTATCAGGCGGGTGTGGATCTGGCCAAGCAACTCGGCGGAGCGTTGTTGACGTTCAACGGCACTCAGCACACCGTGGTTTTCCAGAGCAACGCCTGCGTTGACGATTATGCCGCCGCCTATCTCATCGATCTGAAACTGCCGCCGCCGGGCGCCACCTGCTGAACCGCTGCGTTTCTGATACCGAGGCGTGACCGTTCGGAGCTGCTTCGGCGCGCCAAGGCGTGTCACGATGGCGCGATGAGACGTGCGGGTCGGATTGGCTCGGCGCTGTTTGTCTATGCCGTGATTGCGAGCGGCATCATCGTCGGGCCGGCCGATGCGGCTCCGGGCGCCGATCAGACCACCGCGGCAAAGCCGGTGTGGGGTAGCTGCGATCGCTTCATCACCGACGCCTTTCTGCCCACTGCCGAATGCACAGACGTTCCGGTGCCGATCGACGAAGCGGATCCTGCAGGGCCGCAAGCACAGTTGGCCGTCATCAAGATTCCAGCCACCGGTAGGCGACTCGGGTCACTGCTGATGAACCCCGGCGGCCCGGGCGCTTCCGCCGTGGACCTCGTGGTCAGTCTCTCGGATGTGCTTTCCGACAGTCTCATCACCGAACACTTCGATCTGGTGGGCTTCGACCCGCGTGGTGTCGGCTATTCCACCCCGGAGCTGCGTTGTCGCACCGATGCGGAGTTTGATGCCTGGCGCCGCGAGCCGATGGTCGACTACAGCCAGGCCGGGGTTGCGGTCATCGAAGGGTTTAACCGAACGCTGGCTCAGCAGTGTCTGGACAGAATGGGCAAGCCGTTTCTTGCCAGTGTCGGAACTGCCTCGGCCGCAAAGGATATGGATTCGGTCCGGCAGGCGCTTGGTGAGGATCAGATCAACTATCTCGGCTTCAGCTACGGCACCGAGCTGGGTACGGCTTATGTGCAACGGTTTCCCAATCGGGTGCGCACGATGGTTCTCGACGGCGCGATCGACCCCAACCAGAATGTGATCGACTCCCTGGTTGATCAGATGGCCGGCTTCCAGCTTGCGTTCAATGACTACGCGGCTGATTGTGCCAAGTCCCCAGATTGTCCCCTGGGCACCGATCCGACGCAGTTTGTGAATCGCTACCACCAGCTGGTGGATCCACTGGTGGTCAAACCTGCCTCTACCTCAGACCCGCGCGGTTTGAGCTATGCCGATGCCCTCACCGGAACCTTCAACTCGCTCTACACCCCGCAATACTGGAAATACCTCACCAGAGGTCTGCTCGCCATTAAGCGTGGCACTAACGCCGATGCTCTGCTGATGCTCGCCGACGACTATCAGGGCCGCGATGACGACGGTCACTACAACAACTCCCAGGATGCGTTCAATGCGATCCGCTGCGTGGACTCCCCGACGCCGAGCGATCCGGCACAGTGGGCCGAGGCCGACCGGCGCATCCGGGAACGGGCGCCGTTTTCGTCCTACGGCCAATTCACCGGATTCGGCCCCCGCGACCTCTGCGCGTTCTGGCCGGTTCCGACCACGTCAATTCCGCACGTGGCGTCGCCCGCACCACCCGGCAGTGTGGTGGTGGTGTCCACCACCCACGATCCGGCGACGCCGTATCAGGCCGGGGTAGATCTGGCCCGGCAATTGCGTGCGCCGCTGATCACCTATGAGGGCACCCAACACACCGCCGTCTTCGACGGCGACGCCTGCGTGGACGACACCATCATTCGCTATTTCGTGGATCGTGTGGTCCCGGGGGACATTCGCTGCTAGCGGCACGGGACCGGTCGCGGAATCTACCGCGGTCCCGTAACACGGAGTTAACAGCCGATGCCTAGTCTTGCGGGATGGACAGGCAGAAGGAATTCGTCCTGCGCACGCTGGAGGAACGGGATATCCGCTTTGTCCGGTTGTGGTTCACCGACGTGCTCGGGTACCTGAAATCGGTCGCTATTGCCCCGGCGGAACTCGAAGGGGCATTCGAAGAGGGTATCGGTTTCGACGGATCGTCTATCGAGGGTTTCGCCCGGGTATTCGAGTCCGACACCGTTGCGCGTCCTGACCCGTCGACGTTCCAGGTACTGCCCTGGAAAACGAGCGCAGGCCAGCATCACTCCGCGCGGATGTTCTGCGATATCACCATGCCGGACGGATCGCCGTCGTGGGCGGACAGCCGCCACGTGCTGCGCCGCCAACTGGCCAAGGCCGGCGATCTGGGCTTCTCCTGTTACGTGCACCCGGAGATCGAGTTCTTTCTGCTTGAGCCGGGTGCCTACGACGGGTCGGTTCCGGTACCGGCCGATAACGGTGGTTATTTCGATCAGGCGGTACACGACTCGGCACCCAATTTCCGCCGCCACGCGATCGACGCCCTTGAGCAGGTGGGCATCTCGGTGGAGTTCAGCCATCACGAGGGCGCTCCCGGTCAGCAGGAGATCGACCTGCGCTACGCCGACGCGCTGTCGATGGCGGATAACGTGATGACCTTCCGTTACGTGGTCAAAGAGGTCGCCCTCGCCGAAGGGGTGCGCGCCTCGTTCATGCCCAAGCCGTTTGCCGAATATGCAGGCTCAGCGATGCACACCCACATGAGCCTTTTCGAGGGTGAGACTAACGCCTTCCACAGTGCGGATGACCCGTTGCAACTTTCCGATATCGCAAAGTCGTTCATCGCCGGCATCCTCGCGCACGCCAGCGAAATCAGCGCGGTGACCAACCAGTGGGTCAACTCCTACAAGCGGTTGGTCCACGGCGGTGAGGCACCGACTTCGGCCTCCTGGGGCGCGGCCAACCGTTCAGCACTGGTGCGCGTGCCGATGTACACCCCGCGCAAAGCGGCCTCACGCCGTATCGAGGTGCGCAGTCCGGACTCGGCGTGCAACCCGTACTTGAGCTTCGCCGTGCTCCTAGCCGCCGGCCTGCGCGGCATCGAGAAGAACTACGTACTCGGACCGCAGGCTGAGGACAACGTCTGGACGCTGACGCGCGAGGAGCGCCTTGCGATGGGTTACCAGGAGCTTCCGTCGAGCCTGGGCGTGGCACTGGGTGAGATGGAACGCTCCGAACTTGTCGCGGAGGCACTCGGCGAGCACGTTTTTGATTACTTCCTGCGCAACAAGCGCGCGGAGTGGGAGGAGTACCGCAGCAACGTGACTCCCTTCGAGCTGAAGAAGTATCTGGCTTTGTAGCTCGGCGATTGCCGCCATCGCGGTGCGATAGCGTCGTCACCGTGGCCAAACCTGCGACGCAGCGTCCGCGTATGCCCAGCGTGGGCCGACTGGGACTGGTCGAGGCCTCGGCTCCCGCCAACCTGGCCACATTGGGGTGGGACACCGACGCCCACGTGGAGTTGCTGTGGTCGCTGTCACGGGCGCCGAATGCTGACATCGCTCTGCACGCCATGGTGCGGCTGGCCGAAGCGCTCGGAACGCAATGGCATCAGCTGGACACCGCACTGCTCGCAGACCGCTCGCTGCGCGGCCGACTGTTCTCGGTGCTCGGCTCATCGCTGGCCTTCGGTGATCATCTGGTCGCGCACCCGAAGTCCTGGCGTCTGCTTGAAGGCGTGTTGGCATTGCCCAGCCCCGATCAGCTACGCCAAATGTTCTCTGATCGCATCACCGAATTCGGTTGCGCGCCGGATGTGGTCATGCCGAGGTTGCGTGCGCTCTACCGCGATCAGCTGCTGATCCTGGCTGCCCTCGATTTGGCTCCGACCGTTGAGAACGAACCGGTGTTGCGGCTCGCCACGATCGGGGCACACCTATCCGATCTCGCCGACGCGGCACTGGACGCCGCCCTGACGGTTGCCATCTCAACGGTGTGCAAAGACGGCGTGCCGCCACCCAAACTGGCCGTCATCGCGATGGGCAAATGCGGCGCGCGTGAACTGAATTACGTCAGCGACGTGGACGTGATCTTCGTCGGCGAGGACGCTGGCCCGATCACCGCCCGGGTCGCGGGGGAGATGATGCGACTGGCATCCGATGCCTTCTTCGAAGTGGACGCCGGGCTTCGTCCGGAGGGTAAACAGGGCGCTCTGGTGCGCACCCTGGATTCACATATCGCCTACTACCAGCGGTGGGCCAAGACGTGGGAGTTCCAGGCGCTGCTGAAAGCCAGACCCGCAGTCGGCGATACCGAACTCGGACAACGCTACGTCGCAGCACTGCTGCCGATGGTCTGGAACGCATGCAAACGTGAGGATTTCGTGCCCGAGGTCCAGGCCATGCGACGCCGCGTTGAGTCGCTGATACCTGCTGATGTACGCGAGCGGGAGATCAAGCTGGGAACCGGCGGTCTGCGAGACGTCGAATTCGCTGTCCAACTCTTACAGCTCGTACATGGCCATACTGATCCCTCACTGCACGTCTCCTCGACAGTGGAAGCGTTGTCCGCGTTGGGGTCTGGTGGCTATATCGGCCGTGATGACGCTGCGAACCTGACCGCCTCCTATGAATTTCTTCGGTTGCTCGAGCACCGGCTACAACTGCAGCGCTTGCAGCGAACCCATATGCTGCCCGCGCCAGAAGATGATGAGGCGTTGCGATGGCTGGCCCGAGCCGCACACGTCCGTCCCGACGGAACCCGAGACGCGCTGGGTGTACTGCGTGAGGAACTCAAACGACAGAGCGTGCGGGTGTCACGGTTGCACGCAAAACTGTTCTACCAGCCGCTGCTGGAATCGGTCGATCCGGCACTGGGGTTTGCCCCGGGGATGTCGACGGAAGCCGCCGAACGACAGTTGACCGCGCTGGGGTACGAAGGCCCGCAGAGCGCACTGACCCATCTGGGTGCCCTGGTGGGTCAGAGCGGTCGCCGCGGCCGGGTGCAGTCGGTGCTGCTGCCGCGGCTACTGGACTGGCTGTCGGACACCCCCGATCCGGACAGCGGTCTGCTGGCCTATCGGCGGGTCAGCGAGGCGCTGTCCGAACACCGCTGGTATCTGAGCACGTTGCGTGACGAGAGTGCGGTCGCCAAACGACTCATGCGGGTTCTGGGCACTTCTGCGTTCGTACCGGAGTTGTTGATGCGTGCGCCAGAGGTGATTCAGCAGTACGCCGACGGCCCGGCCGGTCCCAAGCTGCTCGACGTCGATCCGGATGCGGTGGCGCGGGCGCTGGTGGCGTCCGCCGGCCGGCACTCTGATCCGCTCGGATCCATCGCGGCCGCACGGACCCTGCGTCGTCGGGAACTTGCTCGGGTGGCCTCGGCCGATCTGCTCGGCATGTTGGACGTCGAGCAGGTGTGCGCGGCGCTGACGTCGGTGTGGGTGGCGGTGCTGCAGTGCGCGCTGGAGGCGGTGATCCGGGACAACGTCGAAGCCGGCGGGGTGGCCCCGGCGGCGATCGCGGTGATCGGAATGGGCCGGCTCGGGGGATGGGAGTTGGGCTACGGCTCCGATGCCGACGTGATGTTTGTCTGCGAGCCCTCTGACGGGGTTGACGAGACCGTGGCGGTCAAGTGGGCGACGACAGTGGCTGAAGAGTTGCGGACGCTGGTCAGCGCACCCAGCGACGATCCACCGCTGGAGGTCGACGCCAGCCTGCGACCCGAAGGCCGCAACGGTCCGTTGGTGCGTACCCTGGCCGCCTATGCGGCGTATTACCGACAGTGGGCGCAACCGTGGGAAGTCCAGGCGCTGCTGCGTTCGCGCCCGGTAGCCGGCGACTCCGATCTTGGACTGCGTTTCGTGCTAATGGCTGATCAGGTGCGCTACCCGGAGGGTGGGGTGTCGCCCGCCTCCGTTTTGGAGATTCGTCGGGTCAAGGCCCGGGTCGACGCCGAACGCCTGCCCCGGGGAGCAGATCCCAACACCCACACCAAGCTTGGACGGGGCGGTCTGGCTGATGTGGAGTGGACGGTGCAGTTGTTGCAACTGCGCCACGCCCACGCGGTTCCTGCGCTGCGCAACGCCTCGACGCTGCAGGCTCTGGACGCGATCGGCGCGGCCGAGCTGATCCCGGAGTCAGACGTGGCCCAACTGCGGGAGGCATGGCTTACTGCAACCCGGGCCCGTAATGCACTGGTACTGGTGCGCGGCAAGCCCACCGATCAGTTGCCCGGACCGGGCCGTCAACTCAACGCGGTCGCGGTGGCCGCCGGCTGGCGCAACGGAGACGGCGGAGAATTCCTGGACAACTACCTGCGCGTGACCCGGCGCGCGAAAATCATTGTGAACAAGGTCTTTGGGAGCTGACGGATGGACCTGGAGTTCGAGCAGATCGGGACCGAGGAGTACGCGGAGCTCTATCAGCGGTATGTGCCACTTGCTGAGGCGGTGCGCACTCTTGCGGCTGTCAGCTTGCACACCGGCGTTGATCCCGACGTCGTTCGTAATGCCACCACGGGGATCGAGGCGGTAACCCAGATGCTGGCCGCAGTGCAAAACGATCGCCCGCTTCGATTCCAACGGCACCGGACCACGGGGCGCCCGGTGGTGTGGTCCAACCCGGTGATCGGGGTGCGTAATCCGCTGGCGCCGCCCCTGACCGTCCACCACGAGTCCGGCGGGCGTTGTTGGAGCGAGTTCACCCTCGGTGGCGTTTATGAAGGGCCACCCGGCTTGGTGCACGGCGGTATCAGCGCAATGATTCTCGACCAGCTCCTCGGTGAGGTCGCCACTGACCAGCTGACGACACCGAAGTACACCGGCACGATTACGGTGAGGTATCTGCGCGGTACGCCGTTGGGTCCGCTGCGCGCCGAAGCATTCGTCGAACGAAGCGAAAACCATAAGACTTATGCGCGTGGATTCATCAGCGACGCACAGGGACCAACAGCCGAGGCGGAAGGAGTCTTCATCATGCCGGTGTGGGCACGGGACGGTGGCGGAGCGGAATGAAGTTCTATGTGAGCAGTGCATTCCTGGAGGCGAGTGAAATCGTCGAAATAGCACGGGCGGCAGATGAACTTGGCTATGAAGGGATGGCGATCCCGGACCATGTGGTGAACCTGGAAACGCTGAAGACCCCATATCCCTATACCGAGGACGGCGAGCGTCGATGGCCGCCATTCACCGACTGGCTCGACCCGTGGGTACTCGTCGGCTCACTGGCGCAGGTCACATCACGGCTGAAGTTTGTCACCACCGTCTACATCCCTGCCATGCGCGATCCGTACTCGGCAGCCAAGGCGATCGGTACCGCGGCCTGCCTGTCCGGTGGGCGAGTGGAACTTGGCATCGGTGTCGGCTGGTGTGAGGAGGAGTTTGACCTGCTCGGCCAGCAGTTTGCGAAGCGGGGTAGGCGCACCGACGAGATGCTGGAACTGATGAAGCAACTGTGGCAACCGGGGTGGACTGAATTCGACGGGGAGTTCTACCAGACACCGCGACTGGAGATGATGCCAACGCCGCCGCGTATCCCGATCTACGCCGGCGGCCTGTCCGATTTTGCTCTGCGGCGCGCCGCACGCAATGACGGCTGGATCGGCGACCTGATCACCCTGGACCAGGCACTGGCATCGGTGGAGCGGGTGCGCGAGTTGCGCGCCGAGAAAGGCATGACGATGGACGGTTTCAGAGTGCTAACCCCACTCATGGACGCATTCACCATCGAGCATTTCGAGCGGGCCACCGCCGGCGGCATCGATTCCGTGGTGACGATGCCGTGGATGTTCTACTCGGGTCCCAAGGCATCACTGGCCGACAAGATCGACGGTATGCGCCGGTTCCGCAAGGATCTGAAACTGGACGCCTAGGGCATCACGGGTTGCACTCGGTGCAGGAGGCCGGATCGGCCCACGAGGCTGGGACCGGCTGATGGAGCACGTACAGGCAAGCGGTACAGCCGTAAATCTCGCTGTGCACCAACCGGGTCGGTGAATGACAGATCCGGCATGGCAGGCCCGGTTCGGTGCGCACCCGACCGAATCCCGGTATCCCGCATCCAGGGCATCGGGTGGCCAGTCGCCGCGCCAGTGTGTCGGCCAAGTTCGCAATGATCTGGCGTCGGCTCGGATTGTGATGAGCTCGGAGATCTGGCTCAACCACTGCCATGTGGTCGGGTGAGCGGGCAGCGGCCGCGGTGATCGCCGACCGTAATACTTCGCTATCGGTAATGCCCTTGGCGATGCTGGCGGTGACGCCGCTGGGCCGCACGATCAGTGCCTGTGCGGGTAGTGCGGAGATCATCGCGGCCGGCAATTCCTCGGCTACGTTCACCCGGTTGCTGGCGCCCGGAACCGATGCCGTGCGGTGGCCCTCAAGCACCTCGATGCCGAGTAGGTCATCGCAAAACAACAGGATCTCTTCGTGCCCGCACCACCCGGTCGGGGGTAGTGGTCCATAGCTGGCTTCGCTGGCCAGCCCGTAGGGCAATCCGCTGGCGTCCATGGCCAGGCGGGCCTTGCCCCGGGCTGCCTTCAGTGCGCCGATGCTGCGGGGTACCTCGCCGGTAAAGGTGCCGAATTGATCGGTATCGAGGTCGGGCGGGGTGACCAGGTTCGCTCCGAGCACGGTGTGGAAAGGGGGTTCCAGCTGCGATTGCTTGCCGTGCATGGTGCCGACTGAGATCAACCGGCCGCGGTAGGGCGAATTAAACATGAGATTCATTATTCATGATGCTTGACATACGCAATACAAAACCGGTAATTTAAATCGCATGTTGACGATCATGAGTGTGGTGCTGGCTGCCACGGTGGTGCTTCCGGTTGTGGCGGCCGGGCTCGCATTCACGCTCGGAGGTCGTTCGCCGCGGATGATCGGCCGCCTCGGAGCGATCGCGGCCGGCCTCGGTTTCCTGGGTGCGGTCGTCCTCGGGATCAGTGCCGGCCGGGGGCAGGTGTCCGCACTGACAGTCGGTGGTGCGGGATTGGCGGTCGATCGTCTCGCAGCCGTGTTACTCCTCCTCGTCTTTGGCGTCAGCGCCGTCGTCCAGATCTTCGCTCTGCGCTACCTGCAGGGTGATCCCAGAGCCCCGTGGTTCATCGGGGGAGCCGGACTCTTGACCGCCTCATCCGCGGGGTTGGCGACCGCGAGCACACTGATCGGGCTCGCGGTCTGCTGGACGCTCGCCGGTGTCGCCCTGTGTCTGCTACTGGGGACCTACTGGCACCTACCAGACGCTCGCGACGGTGTCCGGCGCACGGCCACGGCATTTCTGATCGGCGATCTGGCGCTGTGGATTGCGGTCGGGTTGGCCACGGCGGCCTGGGGTCGCATCGAGTTACGCGGGATCGACACCGGCCGGTTCAGCGGCCCCATCCTGCCGGTGGTGGCCTGCCTGATCGTACTGGCGGCGCTATCACGATCCGCCCAGATCCCATTCCATCGCTGGCTTCCGGCCACCCTTGCCGCTCCGACCCCGGTCTCGGCACTGCTGCACGCGGGCGTAGTCAACGCGGGTGGAATTCTGCTGATCCGGCTCAGCATGTTGGCCACCGACGATCTGGCCCGCGGACTGACCATCCTGGCCGGCGCGGCGACCATGATTTACGGGGCAGTCATCATGCTGGTGAAACCCGACATCAAGGGCGCGCTGGCCCATTCCACAGCTGCCCAGATGGGGTTCATGATCCTGACCTGCGGGCTGGGCCTGTGGGCTGCGGCCGTGATTCACCTTGTGGCCCACGGCTTCTACAAAGCGACGCTGTTTCTCTCCTCGGGATCGGCGATCGCGCGGTATCGACGCCAGGAAGCACTGCCGCCGCCGGATCTGGGGTCGGCTGACCGGCACAGTTGGGCGCACATCGCAGTCGCCGTCGGACTGCCGACCCTGGCACTGGCGGCCGGGATCGCGGTGGTGCCGATACCGGCCGGCGATCACGCCGCCGAGCAGGCGCTGCTGATCTTCGCCTGGGTGACCGGCGCCGCCGTCACCTGGGGATGGGTCAAACGCCGCGACGGGCTCGCCGGCGCGATGACCGCTGCTGGCTTTCTCATCCCGGCAGCCATCGGGTACGTCGGAATCATCAGTGTGGTCAGCCGCTACCTGACCCCGGCGCTACCGCCGCCGGGGCTGTCGGCGACCACGGTCTGGATGATCACCGCCGTTGCACTTGGCCTGCTGGGAAGTCTGGCTGCGGTGCGGCGGCTCCCCGGCGCCGAGAGGCTACGCCGGATTCTCTACGCCCATGCTCTCAGCGCTGGACACACCCCGGCCGCACGGCCGTCGGCTTCGCAACTACTGGCAGGAGCGCGTTGATGACCGCAGACATTGAGAGCCGGCGCGCCCAACTGCGCAGCGACGTATCCCTGGCCGGCCGACTGCTCCCCACGCACTATCCGCTAGAAACCTTCATTGCTGTCAATCCACTCGCCGGCCTGGAGGGCATGCCCTTCGAGCAGGCGACCCGGCGGGCCGGGGATCTTTACGGCATGCGGGGCACGCTGCGTGAGTTCGACTTCCGCGAGTTCCACCGAGCCGGCCGAATCACCGACGGTGATTTGGACCGGGCTCTGATGCGGCGTTACCCGAACCTCTCCGACGCGCCGGAGGTGGTCCTCGGCGACCGATCCATGAG
This sequence comes from Mycobacteriaceae bacterium, assembly GCA_037138615.1. GTDB lineage: Bacteria > Actinomycetota > Actinomycetes > Mycobacteriales > Mycobacteriaceae > Mycobacterium. The sequence continues at coordinate 13,367 of JBAXIA010000001.1, forward strand.
CCGCCTCGAATTGCTGCGCGCCGACCTGATGTACGGAACCACCACGCCAGAACCCAAGCGCAGTTACCGAACTCGATCAGAGACGCAGGCTCCCGCGATCATCGAGGCGGTCGATACCCAGACGGCCAAGTGGTGTGCCGCGTTCTTCGGGGGAGCGAGTTGGCCGATGCCAGGCCGCGAGAACGGCTTCTACGCGGCTTGGCGGGCGTTGGCGCCCGCCGATCGCAAGGTGCCGCGGGCTGCGCGAGCCGAACTGCGTCGTGCGGCGGTTTGCGCCGAGGATGCCGTACTTGACGCATTGTCGAAACTCGGTGTGGATGACGACGCCCGAATCGCCTATCTGCAAGCACACCTCACCCGGATGCCGGGCTGGGCCGCCCATGTTCAGTGGTCCGCCGGGCGCAATGCAGGTATCGACTTACTCGACTACCTTGCGATGCGGCTCACCTACGAGTCGGCTCTGCTTGCCCACCACCGCGGCTCCCTTCCGGCCGGAAGGAGCGAGGAGCTCACCGGCATACCCTCAGCACGCCAGCGTGCCACGCACCTGATCGAGGTCTTGGGCCTCGCTGATGTCAGTGATTCCGAAATCTCCGCGGCGGCAAGGGTGCTCACCGCAGTTCCGGTCCCGGCACGAGAAATGCTGTGGCAGAACGCGTTTGAAGCAAACTATCGCGATGATCTGCTCAGCAGGCTCGCGTCCCCGGACATGCCCGTCGCGGTGGACGAAGTTCACACCCACCTGGTGAGTTGCATCGACACCCGCTCGGAAGGCCTTCGCCGCCATCTGGAATCGCTGGACGGCTACCAAACCCTGGGTTTCGCCGGCTTTTTCGCGGTCGCCATCCGGTTCACCGATCTGCTGGGCGGTCCACCCAGCGACCTATGTCCGGTACTGATCTCACCCAGCCACGAGGTCCGGGAGGTCACAGACCCAGATATGTCGGACGCGGCTGCGCGGCAGGTTGCCGGTCTGCGGGGACTGGCCGGCGCCGAGTCCGCGTTCCACTCCGCCAAAGAGTCGTTGGCAGCGCCCTTCACCTTGGCCGAGGCGGCCGGCTGGGTCGCGGCCCCACTATTCGCTGCCAAGACATTGGCGCCGGCTACGACAGCGGGAGCCAGACGGCGACTTCTCGGCGCGGTGGCTCCGGCGGCACCGACGATGCTCGACCTGGATGCGATGCCACTCGATGACAGGGTGCTTTTCGCCCAGGTCGCTTTGACCACCATGGGTCTGACGTACGGATTTGGTCGGCTGGTTGTCCTCTGTGGCCATGGCAGCACCGCCGAGAACAACCCGTATCAGGCATCCCTGGACTGCGGTGCATGCGGCGGGCAGCAGGGTGGCCCCAACGCCCGCACTGCGGTTGCGGTTTTCAACCAGCCGGCGGTGCGCGACCGGTTGCGCGATCTGGGTATCGACATCCCTGCCGATACCTGCTTCGTCGCCGCACAGCACGACACCGCTACTGACCGCGTCGTGCTGCTCGACACGCACTTGGTCCCCGCCACCCACCTCGGTGATATCAGCCGACTCAGCCGGGATCTCACGTATGCCGGCTCTGCGCTCGCGGCCGAACGGTGCGCGGTGCTGCCGGGGACGCCGCGGGCACTGTCACAGGGTCGGGCGGTCCGTCACGTGCGCACCCGAGCAGACGACTGGGCCCAGGTCTATCCGGAGTGGGGGCTGGTCGGCAATGCTGCCTTCATCGTGGCGCCCCGCGACGTCACCCGCGGAATCGACCTGCAACGCAGAGCGTTTCTACACTCCTACGAGGCCGACATCGACCAGGATGGCTCCGCCCTGGAAACCATCCTGACCGCGCCACTGGTGGTCGCCCAGTGGATCAACTGCCAGTACTACTTTTCCACGGTGGCACCGGAGGTGTTCGGCGCTGGCACCAAGACCATCCACAACGTGGTCGGGCGGGTCGGTGTGATCGCTGGCCACACCGGTGACTTACGGCTGGGTCTGCCCTGGCAGTCGGTCTCCGACGGCGAGAAGCTCCTGCACGAACCGATGCGACTGCTCGCGGCGGTCCAGGCGCCGCTGGACCGGATCGATACCATCTGCGACCGCAACCCGATCCTGCAGCGGCTCTTCGGTAACGACTGGGTCACTGTCGCGGCCCGGGAGCACCCGCGGGAGCAATGGCAGCGCTGGAGCCGCACCGGCTGGCGTCCATGGACTGAATCACTAAGCGGCGCAACCATTCACCCAGAGGAGATAGTTCAATGACCGCACCGGTACTGACCAAAATGACCAAGGTCGAAGTCGTCGTCTCGGGAAGTGACGCACCGGCCGTACGCGAACTCATCCAGAGCATCGGCGCCACCGGTTATACCAGCCTGTCGGGGGTGTCCGGGTTGGGCCATCACGGCTACCACCAGGGCCGTCTGCTGTTCAACCAGCAGGCGGCACTTGAGCTCATCATCACGGTGGTACCCCAACCGAGGATCGAGGCCCTGCTGGCCGGCCTGCGTCCACTGCTCGATGCGTCCTCCGGCGTGATGTTCGTAACGGAGACCTTTGTCAGCCGCCCCGATTACTTCAGCTGAAAACTGAGATCCGCTGAACACCAACAGAAAGGGAACACCGCAATGTCCGATCCACTGACCGCCTGGCAACACTTGCGGGCCGGCAACGAACACTTCTCCATGCCCGCCCGGGAAAACCGGGCCGGGCGCATTGACGGTCGCCCGGTGGCCGCGGTATTCCGCTGTGCTGATTCGGGTATGGCCAGCGAGATGGTCTTCAGCCAGAGTTGGGGCTCACTGGTGGACATCAGCACCTGGGGCCATGTCATCGACACCGGGGTCCTCGCCACGGTGGAATACGCGGTTGAGACCCTCGAAGTGCCGCTGATCGTCGTGCTCGGCCACCATGACTGCCACGCCATGCAGACCGCTATGCGGGCCTGGAACGATGGCGCGCTACCCGAGGGCGCCACCCGGGCAGTCGTCGAGCACGCGATCGGGTCAATCGTGCGCCGCGGCACTCACGCCGAATCGATTGAATCTGTGACAGCGGCCCATATCGTTGAGACCGGCCTGGCACTGCTGGAACGCTCCCCGGTGATCGCCCGGCGGATTGATGCCGGGCGATGCGGAATCATCTGTGCGGCAACGCGTCCTGAAGACGGCCTACTGCAGACTTACGCGACCGTAGGAGCGGTGGGAGAAGTGGAGGCATCTCTCCTCGAGTGCGTCTGAGGGCTGACCCTCGGTACCGCCGGCGGACGACGAACCCGCGGGAGTGGCAGATTGTTCGTCGGGTGTAGTGAGCCTGGTTAGTTACGCTAGCGATTGAACCCAGGCAACGCGACCTCAGCCTCGGTGAGTTCAAACGGCGGGGGAGCGATGATGCTCGGCGTCGCAACGATAGCCGGGTCGTTTTCGACGGGCGTCGATTCGGCCGGAGCGGATGCGGTACTCGGGGCGGCAGGTGTCTCGGCCGGTAGCGGCACCACCGGCGCGTCGTAGATGGGCGCTGTCGGGTACAGAATCGGACCGCCGACCTTCGACAGCTGGAACGGAATCGCCAGACTCTCGGCTTCCTTGCCGCAGGCGCCACCGGTGTTGATGCTGGCATAGCCGGCCAGGCCGCTGGCGTTCCAGGAGTAGTTGTTGACGCCGGGCACCGAGGTGCCGTCGCCGCACAGAATGGCATCAGGTTGGTTGACGAACATGATCCACGAGCCCACGCTCGTGTAGGCGGTGCCGGTCCACGGAGCGCGCTTGGAATTACCGGTCTCGGAGACCTGCACGCAGTTGTCGGCTGGTTCGGCGCACGGCATCAGAGCCCAGTTCGCCATCTCTCCGTCTTCGCCCTCGAATGTGTAACTGCCCAGTGGGTCGGGATCTGCGTTCGCCGGGGTGGCGAGTCCGACTCCGATACCACCTGCGAGAAAGACAGATGCTGCAGCCAACCGGGTCAGATTCATGGGGCTCCTCATTGATTAAATCTCGTCTCGCCTGTCACGTAGGTATCGAAGTATCTCACCCGACCGGGGGTTATGCATGAGGAAAGGCCCTCGTGGCCGATGGCGCCGCTGAGGTGACCATCGGCACTAGCCGCACCAGCCTCCCGAGCGCACGATCAATTCCAGCGGACAATGAGCAGGGGTGGAGGGGAAATCCACATGATGGGTGGCGACGGTTGGATGTGGGAACACGGCTGGGGCTGGGGCGGCTGGTTATTGATGGTGGCGGCGATGGCGCTGTTCTGGGTGGCGCTGATTGTTGGTGTGGTCCTGGCTATCCGCTTTCTGAGCGCTGTCAATCGCCAACCCACTCATTCGCCGGGTTACCAATTGACCGGTCCGGAGGACGTACTTGCAGACAGATTTGCCCGCGGTGAGATCGACCCTGAGGAGTACCGCTGCGGTCTTGCGCTCCTCCGTGACCGGTGAGTCCTATGGGCTAACTGCGACTAAGTCCTAGGTGACCAACACCATAGAGAGTTAAGGGCATTCAGGAGTTAGAGATTGACGTCATCCACGCCGGACTTCGGGGAGGAAAAAGAACAAATGAGTCAAACATCAGGTGCAGCAATGGAATCCAGCGGCACGGCAGAGTCGTCGGCGGATCGTCGCGACCCCGGTCAACATCCTGCCCGGCTATACCAGACTCTGGCCTGGGTCGGAATCGTCGCCGGTGTGGTGTTCACCGTTGCGGTGATCTTCTTCTCCGGAATGCTGCTCGGCCGTGCTTCCGGCGGGTATCACGGTTGGCACCGTGGCAACCAGGGTGGCCAGATGGGGCAGGGGGGGTCGATGGGCGACTGCCCGATGATGCGCCCAGGCGGGATGGGGCCGGGCGGGATGGGGCCGGGTGGAATGGGCCCAGGCGGGAAGATGGAACCCGATGACATGGGTCCCGGCGGAATGATGAAGCCGGATCAGGCGCCTCCGCCGCCGAAGGTGTCAGCCCTGCCGACGCCCTGAACCCCTCAGCGTTCATCCGTTCGGCGGTTGATGCTGTGATTGCGGCACGAATTGCATTCACCTGCAACCTTTGCGTACGACCTACGTACGGTTCCGGCCACAGTCTGACGTAGTTAGCCGGACAATCCGTTAGCCGACTCACACGTCGTAATACAGCGCGAACTCGTAGGGGTGCGGACGGATCTGGATTGGCATGATTTCGTGCTCACGCTTGTAGGCGATGTAGGTCTCAATAAGATCCGAGGTGAACACCCCACCCTCGGTCAGGTAGTCGTGATCCTGCTCGAGGCGGTCGATCACCGCCGCGAGAGACGTCGGAGCCTGCGGGATATTGGCAGCCTCGTCCGGCGGCAACTCGTAGAGGTCCTTGTCCACCGGAGCCAGCGGCTCAATCTTCTTCTTGATGCCGTCGATGCCGGCCATCAGCATCGCCGAGAAGGCCAGGTACGGGTTACCCGAGCTGTCCGGGCAGCGGAACTCCAGACGCTTGGCCTTGGGGTTGTTGCCGGTGATCGGAATACGCACGCACGCCGAGCGGTTGCGCTGGCTGTAAACCAGATTGATCGGGGCCTCATAGCCCGGTACGAGCCGCTTGTAGGAGTTCACGGTGGGGTTGGTGAACGCCAGCAGCGACGGCGCGTGATGCAGGATGCCGCCGATGTAGTGGCGAGCCAGGTCGGACAGACCCGCGTAGCCGGTCTCGTCGTGGAACAGCGGCTTGCCGTCCTTCCACAGCGACTGGTGGGCGTGCATACCGGAGCCGTTATCGCCGAATAGCGGCTTGGGCATGAACGTGACGGTCTTGCCGGCCTGCCAGGCGGTGTTCTTAATGATGTACTTGAACAGCAGCACGTCATCAGCCGCGCGCAGCAGCGTATTGAACTTGTAGTTGATCTCGGCCTGTCCGGCTGTGCCCACCTCATGGTGACCGCGCTCGAGGGTGAAGCCGGCGTTCTGCAGGTTGGTCGCCATCTCGTCACGCAGATCGACGTAGTGGTCATAGGGGGCGACGGGGAAGTAGCCACCCTTGGGGCGAACCTTGTAGCCGAGGTTGGGGCTGCCGTCGGCCTCGAACGGCTCGCCGGTATTCCACCAGCCCGACTCGGAGTCGACCTCGTAGAAGGTGCCGTTCATTTTGGAGTCGAATGCCACCGAATCGAAGATGTAGAACTCCGCCTCGGCGCCGAAGAACGCCGTGTCGGCGATGCCGGTGCTGGCCAGATAGTTCTCCGCCTTGCGGGCCACATTGCGCGGATCGCGCGAGTAGGGCTCGCGAGTGAAGGGGTCATGCACGAAGAAGTTGAGGTTCAGGGTCTTTGCTGCCCGGAATGGATCGATGCGAGCGCTCTCGGGATCCGGCAGCAGCATCATGTCGGATTCGTGGATCGACTGGAAGCCGCGAACCGAAGAGCCGTCGAACGCCAGGCCGTCCTCGAACACGCTCTCGTCGAAAGCCGACGCGGGAATGGAGAAGTGCTGGACCACGCCGGGCAGGTCACAGAACCGGATGTCGACGTACTCGACCTTCTCGTCCTTGATGACCTTGATGATGTCGTCGGCTGAGTTGTGCTTCGCCACGTACTAACTCCTTCGGTACGGCCCGTCTTGATGTATGTGGAGGGACAGAGTTTTCTCCGGCCCGGTTTTCTCCGGCCCGCGCCTGACGGTAGGGAGCCGATGTTGCACGTCCGTCAAGCGAATGTTGCGCGGACGTTACGCGTCGGTTCCGGGTCCGCCGACCGGGACGGTCCGACGGTACCCGCCTATCCTGGAGCCATGTCACGCGAGATCGGATCCTGGCTGTCCGGCCCGCAATCGCTGGGCTCCGGTGACGGATTCCCGGGCCAGCGCCTGGGGGTACCCAGCGACGGGCCCGGGTCGCTGGCGGGGATGGGGCGGCGGGCGGCCGCACTCGGCGTCGACTGGCTGATCTCCTACGGGCTGACCGGACTGCTGCTCGCGGCCGGCCTGGTGGGCACCTCTTTCCTGGCGACCGGCGTGCTGCTGATCTGGTTTGTTCTGGGCGTGGTGTCGGTGCGGCTATTCGGTTTCACCCCGGGTCAGTACCTGCTGGGGTTGCAGGTGGCGTCGGTCGACAACCGCCTGAACGTCGGCACCGGGCGGGCGATCGTTCGGGGGCTGCTGATCGCACTGGTCATTCCGGCGCTGTTCACCGACAGCGACGGACGCGGCTTCCAGGATCGGCTCACGGCGACCGCGGTGGTGCGGCGCTAGCGGCGCCGAACGGTGCGCCCGACGCCCTTCATCTTGGCCTGCGGAGGCAGCGGTCCCTTAGGCATCGCGGCCGTGCCGCCCTTGCTGCCCAGTGCGGCCAGCTTCGACTCAAGCACATCCATCTGCTTGACGGTGATGTTGGCCGGCATCCGGGTCAGGTGGCGCTCCAGCTTCGACAGCGGCACCTCGCCCTGGTCGTTACCGATGATCACGTCGTAGATCGGCACATCGCCGATAAGCCGGGCGGTACGCTTCTTCTCCTGTGCCAGAAGCGGTTTGACCCGCGACGGCGAACCCTCGGCGACGAAGATCACCCCGGGCCGGCCGATCACCCGGTGCACGGCGTCGAAGTGGCCGGTGGCGGCAACGCCGGGGGTCACCCGCCACTTGCCGCGCATATTGTCCAGCGCCCAGGCAGCCGCACCGGTTTGGCCCTCGGCCCTGCGGTACACCGACTTCTGGGCGCGACGGCCGAAGATGGTGAAGGCCACCAGCACGCCGAGCGTGATTCCCAGCACGATGAACATGTACTTGGTGACCCCGCCGATCAGGATGCCGACAGCCACCGCGGCGGCCACGATCGCGACGAACGCGCCGATCATGTACGGCAGCAGCCGACTGTCCTCTTTGCGTTGCATCTGGAAGGCCTGCCACAGCTGAGAACGGCGCTGCTTGGACGCGACTTTGGCTGCGGCTTTCGCCTCGGCCTTGGCCTCTTTGTTCTGGGCGGGGGTGCGCGATTTCGCCATAGCTGTCAAGGATACGTAGGACGTGTCCAGCTGCGGGACGCAGTCCCGACGTCGATCAGGGCGAAGTGGGCGTGCCCGGCTGGCGGGCCTTGGCCGCCTGCTCGTAGAGTCGGCCGGCCCGATACGACGAGCGCACCAGTGGCCCGGCCAGCACACCGGCGAAGCCGAGGTTCTCGGCATAGGCCGCCAGATCGACGAACTCCTCGGGACGAACCCAGCGCTCGACCGGATGGTGGCGTGGTGAGGGCCGCAGGTATTGGGTGATAGTGATGATGTCGCAGCCGGCATCGTGCAGATCGCCCAGGGCGGTGTGGACCTCGTCGATGGTCTCGCCCATGCCGAGGATGAGGTTGCTCTTGGTGACCAGACCGAAATCGCGCGCGGCGGTGAGCACATCGAGACTGCGTTGGTACCGGAAGGCCGGCCGGATCCTTTTGAAGATGCGCGGCACTGTTTCGAGGTTGTGCGCCAACACTTCTGGCCGCGACTCGAAGACCTCGCGCAGCAGTTCGGGTTGTCCGTTGAAGTCTGGGACGAGAAGTTCGACCCCGGTGGATGGGTTGAGTTTTTTGATGGCGCGCACGGTCTCGGCGTAGAGCCAGGCGCCGCCATCGGGTAGATCGTCGCGTGCGACACCGGTGACCGTTGAATAGCGCAGACCCATCGCGGCCACACTCTCGGCGACCCGGCGCGGCTCATCGCGGTCGAGTTCGGCTGGCTTGCCGGTGTCGATCTGACAGAAGTCGCAGCGACGGGTGCACTGCTCCCCGCCGATCAGGAAGGTGGCCTCGCGGTCCTCCCAGCACTCGAAGATATTGGGGCAGCCGGCCTCCTCGCAGACCGTGTGCAGGCCCTCACGCTTAACCAGTCCCTTGAGTGCGGTGTATTCCGGTCCCATCCTGGCCCGGGTCTTGATCCACGGCGGTTTGCGCTCGATTGGGGTCTGGGCGTTCCGTACTTCCAGACGCAGCAGCTTGCGGCCTTCCCGATCGACGCTCACCTCGGCGATGTTACGGGAGTCGATACGGGTAGCCGGCCGTCGAGGGCATCAGAGACCGCGGCGGCGACTCGAGTCCGAACGTCCTCGACGCCGATGTGCCTGCCCAGTTCGTCACTCATCGATGTCACACCGGCGTCGGCGATACCGCACGGCACGATTGCGGCGTAAGCGCTCAGGTCGCAGTCGCAGTTCAGCGAGAAGCCGTGCAGTGTGATTCCGCGAGCGACTCGGATGCCGATAGCGGCAATCTTGCGCGCGGGTCTGGAATCCGCAGGCACCCACACCCCCGAACGGCCATCGACCCGCACGGCATTGAGCCCAAAATCGGCACACACGCTGATCATTGATTGTTCCAGGCGCCGAACATAATTCACCACATCCAGGGGTTCGCTCAGCCCAATCACCGGATAGCCGACCAGTTGGCCGGGTCCGTGCCAGGTAATCTTGCCGCCCCGGTCTGTATCAATCACAGGTATGTCATCTTGCGGGCGCTCGAATGCCTCGGTGCGCTTACCGGCGGTGTAGACGCGGGGGTGCTCCAGCAGCAGCAGGGTGTCTGGACCGCCGGCGCCCCGGGCATCGGCGAGTTCCCGCTGAAGCTGCCAGGCCGCCAGGTAGTCGATGCTGCCGAGATGCCGGACCTCCACCGGGTTCGCATTCGATCGGATGGATTGCCGCACCCGGTTGACGGTACTACTCGCGGCCGGACGCCGTGACGTAGGCATTACTCACGGCCGGACGCCGTGACGTAGGCAAGCGCCTCGCCGATGGTGTTGTGCCGGAAGGCAAACCCGGCGCGTTCCAGGGCGGCCGGGATGGCGCGTTGCCCACCGAGCAGACCTTCCTCGGCGAACTCTCCGAGCAGGGTGCGCAGCGCGAAACCCGGAACAAGCCACGGCGTGGGCCGCTTGAGCGCCCGCCCGAGTGCGGCGGTGAACTCGGAATTGGTCACCGGTGCCGGGCCGGTGAGGTTCACCGGGCCGATCAACTTCGGGTTATCGATCGCGAACAGCAGTGCACGGATCTCGTCCTCGAGGCTGATCCACGGCATGTACTGCCGTCCGTCGGCCAGGCGTCCACCCAAACCCAGGGCGAACAGCGGCCGCAACTTGCTCAGCAGCCCACCGGCGGGGGAGAGCACCAGACCGGTTCGCGCCAGCACGACGCGCACACCGGCTGCACTGGCGGGTGCGGTGGCCGCTTCCCAGTCCGCGGAGAGTTGGGCCAGGAAACCCGAACCGGGCGGGGCGGATTCGTCGACGATGCGACCGCCGGTATCGCCGTAGTAGCCGACCCCACTGGCATTGATCAGTACCGGCACTCCGGCGTCCACCACCGCTTCAGTGATCACCTCGGTAGGGTCGATCCGGCTGTCGCGTAGCACCTGCTTCACGGCACCGGACCAGCGTTTATCGGCCACTCCCACACCGCACATGTTGACCACGGCGTCGACGCCATCCAGGCCGGCCGGATCGAACTCACCGCTGTCGGGATTCCACCGCAGTTCGTCGGGGTTGGCCGGTGCGCGGCGCACGATCCGCAGCACCCGGTGATCCGCGGCGCGCAGTGCGGACACCAGCGCCGAACCGATCAGGCCGGAGGATCCGGCAATCGCGATGAGCTTCCTATCGGCCTGCTTTGCCACCTCAGAGCCCGAGCTCGGCCTCGAAGGCGCCTTCCTCCAACCGCCGCCTGACGGTGGTGAGGAACCGGCCGGCATCGGCGCCATCGATGAGACGGTGGTCGTAGGTCATCGGTAGGTAGCAGACCGATCGAACGCCGATCGACTCGTTGCCGGCCTCGTCGATGATCACCCGGGGGCGCTTGACGATCGCACCGGTGCCCAGCATCGCGGCCTGCGGCGGAACCAGGATCGGGGTGTCGAACAACGCGCCCTGGCTGCCGATATTGGTGATGGTGAAGGTTCCGCCGGATAGTTCATCGGGTTTGAGACCACCGGAGCGGGCGCGCGCGGCGATATCGTTGATCGCGCGCGCGATGCCGGCCAGCGACAGGTCGCCGGCGTTATGGATCACCGGAGACAGCAGACCCTGCTCGGTGTCGACCGCGAAGCCGAGGTGCTCGGCGTCGTAGTAGGTGATCTCGCCGGTCTCCTCGTTGTAACTGGCGTTGATGTTGGGATGCGCCTTGAGCGCCTCGATCGCCGCGCGGGCGATGAACGGCAGGTAGGTCAGGTTTACGCCCTCGCGTTCGGCGAACTCCTTCTTGGCCCGCGCCCGAAGTCCGACGATCTTGGTCATATCAACTTCGTGGGTTTGGGTGAGCTGGGCGCTCGCCTGCAGTGACTCCCGGGTCTTGCGGGCGGTCAGCTGACGGATCCGGCTGGCCTTCTGGGTGGTGCCGCGCAGATGGGCCAGCGGTGACGAGACCGCGGCGGGAGCCGCTGGCGCCGGAGCCGAGGCGGCCGGGGCCTTCTTGCTGTCGGCTGCGGCGAGCACATCCTGCTTGCGGACGCGGCCACCGACCCCGGTGCCCTTGACGCTCGCCAGGTCGATTCCGTTGTCGGCGGCCAGTTTTCGGACCAGCGGGGTGACGTAGGGTCCGGCCTGATCGGCCGATGCCGTGGCAACCGGTTGCGGTGTCGGGGCGGGTGCGGGCGCAGGCTCCGCTTTCGGCGCCGGCGGCGGTGTGGGTGCGGCCACCGGCGTGGGTGCGGCCACCGGCGTGGGCGCAACCTCCCGCGGAGGCGCGGGTGCGGCCACCGGTGTGGGTGTGGTCGCCGGCGCACCTGCAGTTCCGATCCTGCCCAATTCGCCGCCGACGGGAACAGTGACGTCCTCTTCTGCGGTGATCTGCAGCAGGGTGCCGGCCGCAGGCGAGGGGATCTCGGTGTCGACCTTGTCGGTGGAGATCTCGACGAGTGGCTCGTCGGCCGCCACTGAGTCGCCGACCTTCTTCAGCCACCGGGTGACCGTGCCCTCGGTGACCGACTCACCCAGTTCGGGCATCAGCACCGATGTCGCCGCGCCGGACGGCGGTGCCGACGGTGGGGTGACGGCCGGTGGCGCCTGCGGTTCGGGCTGGGGGTCGGCTGCGACCGGTGCCGGAGGAGGTGGCGGTGGCGGCGGAGGTGCCGCAGCGGGCTCCGGTTGGGCGGCCGGGGCGGCCGCGGGTGCGGCGGCGGCCTCACCGGCATCGCCGATGATGGCCAGTTCGCCACCGACGGGGACGGTGTCGTCCTCGTGGGCGACGATCTTGGTCAGTACGCCTGAGGCCGGGGCGGGGATCTCGGTGTCGACCTTGTCGGTGGACACCTCCACCAGCGGCTCGTCCGCCACGACGGTGTCGCCCTCCTGCTTGAGCCAGCGGGTGACGGTGCCCTCGGTCACACTTTCACCAAGTGCGGGCATCTGGACGGAGACGGCCATGCGCGTTGACTCCTAAAGATTCAGGTCGGCCTCTGGCTTACCACAGCGTGGTGTCCACATCTTGTCATTAACGCCAGCGGGCTCGCACGAGAGAGGGCGATGACTTCCCGGGTACGGGGTCAACGCCTCGCCTTGACACTCCGGCACGAGCGCAGGCAGTGTCGAAGCCCTGATGGGAGCCCGCTACCTCGAGACCGACGACGGAACCCGCCTCGCGGTCTACGAGGAGGGCAACGCCGGCGGGCCCACGGTGGTTCTCGTGCACGGCTGGCCGGACTCCCACGTGGTGTGGGACGGCGTGGTGGCGTTGCTCGCCGATGACTACCGCGTCATCCGCTACGACAACCGGGGCGCCGGCGGCTCGTCAGTGCCTAAGCCGGTGTCGGCCTACGCACTGGCCCGCCTCGCCGATGACTTCGCCACTGTCGCTGATGCGCTGTGCCCGGACTCGCCGGTGCACGTCGTGGGTCACGACTGGGGCGCGGCGACGATGTGGGAGTACCTGAGCCGACCCGAGGCCGCCGACCGGGTCGCCTCCTACACGTCGATCTCCGGGCCGGACCCGCAGCACCTGAGTCGCTTCGTACGCGATGGGTTATCTCGTCCGCATCAGCCGCGGCGCTTCACTCGTGCCCTGTCGCAGGCACTTCACTTCAGCTACATGATCGGGTTCTCGATACCGGTACTCATGCCGGCCGCCATGCGCGCCTTTTTAGCCCGGGCGATCAATCGATGGTTCATCGCTCCTGGCCTGCCGCCCCAGCATCGCCAGCGGGCCGATACCTTCGTCGCGGATGCCACCAACGGCCTGAAGATTTACCGCGCCAACTTCTTTGGCGCATTGACGCATGCCGTGCGCGACCGGTTTGTGTCGGTTCCGGTGCAGCTGATCGTCAATACCGAAGACATATTCGTCAGGCCCTACGTCTACGAAGACACCTCGCGCTGGGTGCCGCGGCTGTGGCGCCGCGATATCCGGGCCGGGCATTGGTCGCCGGTGTCACACCCGCAGGTGGTCGCCACCGCGGTCACTGAGTTAATCAGTCACCTCGATGGCGCCCCGGCCAGTCCGGCATTGTTGGATGCGCACGTCGCCCGGTCGTTGGGCTAACCGTGAGTCGCGATGTCCTCCAGGGCGGCGAATAACGTGCGAACCGGTACGCCGGTACCACCTTTGGGGTTGTACCCCCACGGTCCGGAGGTGTTGTAGGCCGGTCCGGCGATGTCGATGTGAACCCACTGCACGCCCTCGGCGACGAACTCGCGCAGATAAACCCCGCCGACCAGCATCCCGGCGAACCGCTGGGAGCTGATATTCGCGAGATCGGCGACCGTCGACTTCAGGTCCTCCTTGAGTTCATCGGGCAGTGGCATGGGCCAGCCGTTCTCACCTTCCCGCTGCGACAGTTCCGCGACCCGGTCGCGGAACTCGTCGCTGCCCATCACCCCGGGGATCCGGGCGCCGAGGGCGACGGTCTGCGCGCCGGTCAGAGTCGAGGTCTCGATCAGATAGTCGGGGGAGTCCTCACAGGCGCGAACAATCGCGTCGGCCAGGATCAGCCGGCCCTCGGCATCGGTGTTGAGCACCTCGACGGTCGTGCCGCCGTACTGGGTAAGCACATCGCCGGGGCGCTGCGCGGTCGCCGACGGCATGTTCTCGGCCATCGGTACCGTCGCGATCACGTCGATGGGCAGCTGCTGGCTTGCCGCGAGCACAATGGTCGCGATCACCGACGCTGCACCGGCCATATCGGAGGTCATATGGTGCATCGAGGCCGCCGGTTTGATGGAGATGCCGCCGGTGTCGAAGGTGATGCCCTTCCCGACCAGTGCCACTTTTTTCGCCTTTTTGCCTTTACCGCCGCGGTAGGTCAGCCGCACCAGCCGCGGTGGGTTTGAGGAGCCTTGGCCGACCCCGATGATTCCGCCGAAGCCCGCCTTGGCCAATGCCTTCTCGTCGAGCACCTGGACCTCGAGGCCCGCAGCCGCACCCAATGCCTTTGCGCGCTTGGCAAATTCGGTGGGGTGCAGGTGACTCGGTGGGGTATTGACCAGATCCCTCGCCGTGGCCACCGCTGACGCGATCGCGACGGCGCGGACCGCGAGAGCCTTGGCGTTGCGGGCGGTACTGAGCACCGTGATCTTGGTTAGCAGTGACTCCTTGGGTGCGGTCTTGGCGCTGCGGAATTCGTGCATCTGATACGAGCCCAGGATCAAACCCTCGACCGCTGCCTCCAGATGCAGTTCGGACAGTGTGGTGATCACCGTTGCCACACCGTTCAAAGAGCGCGCGGCCACCCCGGCGGCACGCCGGATCAGCTCGGCCGGCCACTCGTCTCGGGGGGTACCGAGGCCCACCGCCAGCACGCTGGCCACCGGAAGCGAGCCTACGAGCAGTCGGGTGAGTTGTTCGGCGCCGCCCTTGGCGCCCAGTGCCTTCAGCCCCGCCTCGATCTCGGCGATCGCGTCGGCGTTAAGGAAGGAACCGGCCAGCACGACGGGGCCGCCGTCATCTGCGGATACGACGGGGACTACAAGCACCGCCGCCGATGCCCGCTTGCCGAGTGCGGCGGCAACGGTGACGGAGGGGGCCTGGTAACCGGGTTGGGTGCTCACCAGCGACACCCTAGTGGTGTGCCGGGTTTAGGGTTGTGCCCCATGACCGACGATGTGACAAACACATCCGAATTACTCCACGGCCCCCTGGAGAGCCGACACCGCGACCGGGGAGCCACCTTCGCGCCATTTGGTGGCTGGCTGATGCCGGTGTCCTACGCGGGCACGGTCGGCGAGCACGCTGCTACCCGGGACGCGGTCGGGCTGTTTGATGTCAGCCATCTCGGCAAGGCTCTGGTGGTCGGTCCGGGCGCCGCGGAATTCGTCAACTCCGCGCTCACCAATGATCTTGGTCGCATCGGCCCCGGCAGGGCGCAATACACGTTGTGCTGCACACCGGACGGAGGTGTGATCGACGACCTGATCGCCTACTACGTCAGCGATGACGAGATCTTCCTGGTGCCCAACGCCGCCAATACGGCTGCGGTGGTTGCCGCGTTGCAGAAGATTGCGCCGCAAGGTATCTCGGTGACTGACGAACATCGCTCGTTTGCGGTGCTTGCGGTTCAGGGGCCCCGGTCAGCCGAGGTGCTGGCCGAGTTGGGATTGCCGGCCGAGATGGACTACATGGGTTACGTCGACGCCACTTACAACAATGTCCCGGTCCGGGTGTGTCGCACCGGCTATACCGGTGAGCACGGCTACGAATTGTTGCCGCCGTGGTCCTCGGCGCCGGTGGTGTTCGATGCGCTGGCAGGCGAGGTTGAGGCGCGCGGTGGACAGCTCGCCGGTCTCGGGGCGCGAGATACCCTGCGCACCGAGATGGGGTATCCGTTGCACGGTCACGAACTGTCGCTCGATATCTCGCCGCTGCAGGCTCGCTGTGGCTGGGCGGTGGGCTGGGCTAAGGGCGCCTTCTGGGGACGCGAGGCGCTGCTGGCGGAGAAGGAGGCTGGCCCCAAGCGGTTGCTGCGCGGGCTGCGCGCTGTGGGACGCGGAGTGCCGCGTGCCGAGATGGCCGTGCTCAGCGGGTCAACACCGGTGGGTATCACCACCTCGGGAACGTTCTCGCCGACGCTCAATATCGGAATCGCGCTGGCCCTCATCGATGCGAGCGCCGGTGTGGCCGACGGTGATGTGGTCAGCGTTGACGTGCGGGGCCGACCGCTGGAGTGTGAGGTGGTCAAGCCACCCTTCGTCGACGTCAAGCCGCGCTAATCTATCGTCAAAGACAGACGGAAGGGTGGGGTAATGAGATCACCCAATGGCGCTGCCATGGCATTAGCCGGACTGTTCGTGGCGGTGCAGGTTTCCGCGTGTTCTTTCTCGACACAGGCGCCCGGACCTCCCGATCAGGTATTCCTCACTATTTTGACCGGACCGCTCAGGGACCGCTTCTCGGATTCGGACTTACTCGCCGAAGGTAAAAAGGTCTGCGATGCCAGGGCCCAGGGCCAGAAGTGGGACCAACTCGAGCAGATGGCCGTCAAGGATCTGAATCTCACCGCCGGGGAGGCGGGTCAGTTCATGGGCGCAGTCGACGGCGGATTGTGTACACCGTCGAACTGAGGCAGCGGCCTAGCAAGCCCCTGTGGTCTGACGCTCATGGCGATGATCGACGGTTAACGGCGGTTATACAATTCCTGCCATGTCCGAGGCACCGCTGAAGTTCGCCGTCGAGCGCTCTGCGCATCCGGCGAGTGCGGCTGCGCGCAGCGCGATCCTGGCCGAACCGGGATTCGGTAGGTACTACACCGACCACATGGTGTCAGTGCTCTACACCAGCGAGCGTGGCTGGCATGACGCACAGGTGGTGCCCTACGGTCCGATCGAACTCGATCCGTCGGCGATCGTCCTGCACTACGCGCAGGAGATCTTTGAGGGGCTCAAGGCCTACCGTTGGCTCGACGGGTCGATCGTCTCGTTCCGTCCGGAGGCCAACGCGGCACGATTGCGCGCCTCGGCGCGGCGACTGGCCATCCCGGAGCTACCCGAAGAGCTGTTCCTGGAGTCGCTTCGTCAGCTGATCGCCGTCGACCACGAGTGGGTGCCGGCCGCCGGCGGTGAGCAGTCGCTGTATCTGCGGCCGTTCGTCATCGCGACCGAACCCGGCCTCGGCGTGCGGCCGTCGACCGAATACCGCTATCTGGTGATCGGCTCCCCGGCGGGAGCGTATTTCAAAGGCGGTATCAAGCCGGTCAGCGTATGGCTGTCCACCGAATATGTTCGTGCCAGCCCCGGTGGCACCGGCGCGGCTAAGTTCGGCGGAAACTATGCGGCCTCGTTGCTCGCGCAGTCTGAGGCCACCGCGCACGGCTGCGATCAGGTGGTGTGGCTGGATGCCATTGAGCGCCGCTATGTCGAAGAAATGGGCGGGATGAACCTGTTCTTCGTCTTCGGCAGCGGCGGTTCGGCGCGACTGGTCACACCGGAACTCAGTGGCTCGCTACTGCCCGGAATCACCCGGAACTCGCTGCTGCAGCTGGCCGGAGACGCCGGCTTCGCAGTGGAGGAACGCAAGATCGACGTCGAGGAATGGCGCAAGGGTGTCGCGGCCGGCGAGATCACGGAGGTGTTCGCCTGCGGCACTGCGGCCGTCATCACCCCGGTGGCCCATGTCAAATATGGCGAAGGGGAATTCACCGTCGGCGACGGCTCACCCGGCGAGGTGACCATGGCACTGCGCGACACCCTCACCGGGATTCAGCGGGGCACCTTCGCCGATACGCACGGTTGGA
Source organism: Mycobacteriaceae bacterium (assembly GCA_037138615.1). Classification (GTDB taxonomy): domain Bacteria; phylum Actinomycetota; class Actinomycetes; order Mycobacteriales; family Mycobacteriaceae; genus Mycobacterium. The sequence continues at coordinate 30,980 of JBAXIA010000001.1, forward strand.
TGGTGCGGCTCCGCTAGCGTCGCCCGCACGGTTGGATGGTGCGGCTCCGCTAGCCGGTCAACGACGCCCGAATCTCGTTGCGGCCATCCTGCTTCGCCCGATACAGAGCTTGGTCGGCGCGCCCCAGCCAGGATTTCAGGTCTTCGTTGGCGCGGAACTCGGCGGCGCCGATACTCACTGTGCATGTGCCCAATGTGCCGAATGGCACCTCGGCGATTGCGGCCCGGATTTCTTCGGCCACAGCGAGTGCGTCGGGCAGGGCGCAGTCGCGCAGCAGAACGACGAATTCTTCACCACCCCAGCGGGATACCACATCGTTACCGCGCAGCGACCTTCGCACCCGACTTGCGATCTCGATGAGCACATGGTCGCCAGCTTGATGGCCGAAGGTGTCGTTGATCGCCTTGAAATGGTCGATGTCCAGCATGAGCAGTGACAGCGCCTGGCCGGGTCGGCGGGCAGACAGATCATCCGCAAGCAGATTCTCTCCGTGTCGTCGATTCCACACCCCGGTGAGGGTGTCGGTGACGGCAAGGTTGCGCAGTTCGGCTTCAAATTCCTTGCGCTCGCTGATGTCTCGAGTCACGCCGATTAGCTCCACAACCTGTCCGGTGGCGTCACGGTGGGGGAGGACGTTAAGTTCGCCGGTCATGATCGATCCGTCCTTGCGGTAATACTCCATCTCGCCGCGGAAGGTCGGGGGCTCGGTGCCTGCCTGGATCGCCGTGAAAACCTGCTGGAAGTATTCGCCGACCCGGGCTGCTGACTCCGGCGGGTTGATCTCCTCGATCGTCTGCCGCATCGCCTCTTCGGGGCTGATGCCGCGCATCCGCTCCACGGCAGGGTTGATGTAGGTGACCTTGCCGTCGAGGTCCATGGTCCAGATGACTTCCCAGGCGTTCTCGGCAAGCAGGCGGCTTCGCTTTTCCGAATGCATCAACTTGGTCTCCGCCTCGTGCAACTCGGTGATGTCGGCCAGTGCGCCTTCGATCACGACTGAGCCGTCCGCGCGTTGTCGCGATCGAACCGAACCGCGGCCGTATGTCGACAGTCCATCAAGGCGGTTCCACTTCAATTCCACCTCGGTACCGGTGCCGGGCGGGAGCGCGAGTACGTCGGCAAAACGGTCGGCGTAGTCAGGGTCTATCTGTCTCAGAAGAAATTTGGTATCGAGATCACTGGCGCTGCCAGGTTCAGTCCGGTCGCCTCTCAGCACCGCTCCGGGTGCGTTGTTGACGAATTCCAATGCCACGTCGGGGTGCACACGCAGAATAAAGAACATCATGCCGCTGCTACTGGCCATCTGCTCGAACCATTCCGAGTCGGGCGTGCGATTCTCATCGTTCACAGCGACTGCCCCGCCGCGTCGACCTTCTCAAACCTCCCGGTCTTGGTTTCCAGCCGAATCCGATAGACCGTCCCGCGATGCGCGCCGGCCGGATCCGGTGGGCTTTGGTGGGGGGCAAGTGTCAGCAGTGGCATGATCCGGTCGACGAGCAGCGACATCCCGGTGGCCCAATCCTCGTTGCCGCATTCTTCGAAAGTGCCCCAGGCGATGACACTGCGCCAGTTGGACAGGTCGTCGACATGCTCTACCTCGACGCAGACACGCGGATCGGCGCGCATTGCCGCGAGCTTGGCGCCGTCCATAGCGTGCCCCCACACATAGGTTCCGTCGTACACGTAGGTGACCGGGACCACGTACACCCGGCCGTCGCTGAGGCAGCCTAGGCGGGCGATTACCTCGTTGCGCAGGAGATCCTCGATCTGGCCCGTGCTCAACTCACCCAACATGCGGATTCCCCCGGTCGATCACGGCCGAATCACCAGCCCGATGGCGGTGAGCGTGGTCGTCAACTCGATCGCGGCTCCCAGCACGTCGCCGGTGATACCACCGAAGCGGCGCACACAGTGGGCGATGAGGGCGGCCGAGACTGTCAGGGCGATCAGCACCACCACCGGACCCTGCCAGAACCTCGGCGTCGACAGCCCCGCCAACCCCGTCACCAGCACCACCCACGCGCACACCACAGCGATCGACTGGGTACCGGCCACCTCGGCGCCCAGAACACTTCCTGCCGCGGCAGGGACGCGGCGCCGGCAGGCCAGCACAGCAGCCACCCTGCCTGCGGTCACTGCTGTCACGGCGGCCGCCAGCCCGGTTGGACCCGGCGGCATCGCGGCGAACGCCACCGCCTGGGACGCGACAGCGAGCACCACTGCGGCGACTCCGAATGGTCCGGTTGAGCCGTCTCGCATCACCTGCAGTGCGCGATCGGGCGGGCCGTAACAACCCAGTCCGTCTGCGGTATCGGCCAGACCGTCGATATGCAGGCCGCGGGTCAACAACCCCAGCACCGCCACGGCGAGCAATCCGGCCAGCAGGCTGTGCGGTCCGAAGGCCCAGAAGCCAGCCCACAGTGTTCCCGCCACGGTGAGACCCAACACCGCACCGACCACGGGCAGCGCGGTGACTGCGGACCGGCCCGGGCCGGTGCCTTGCCATCCGACGGGTGCCACCGTCCCGAACCCGAAAGCACTTGCCAGCGAGGCGATCACGAGGCATCCCGCCCGCTGCGTTCGGATACTCCGGCCTCGCCGAAGGTGGCCATCGAGGACAGCAACGACACCGCGGCGCGCAGGATCGGCAGCGCCACCGCGGCGCCCGTGCCCTCGCCCAATCGCAGGCCTAGATCGATGATCGGCTCCAGACCCAATTGGGTGAGGGCCAGCGCGTGTGCCGGCTCAGGGGAGCGGTGTCCGGCCCGCCACCACGACCGCGCGCCCGGCGCCAGCTGCTCGGCCACCAATGCCGCCGCGGTCACGACCAGTCCGTCGAGCAGCAGTGGGGTTCGCCGGACTGCAGCCTGGACACAGAAGCCGGCCATCGCGGCCAGGTCGGCTCCGCCGCACGCGGCCAGCAGTGCGACCGGATCGGTGCGCCGTTCGCCGGTTCGGTACAGCGCGTCGCGCACCGCCGCGGTCTTGCGCGCCCAGGCGGCATCGTCGATACCCGTTCCGCGACCCACGGCGGCAACCGGTTCGGCACCGGTCAGCGCGGCGATCAGTGCCGTGGCGGCGGTCGTATTCCCGATTCCCATATCGCCGGCGATCAGCAGGTCAGCCCCGGCGTCGACCTCGTCATCGGCGATTCGGCGGCCGGCTTCGATCGCAGCGACCACCTCGTCGGAGCTCAACGCGTCTTCGGTCGCGATATTGCCACTCGAGCGCCGAACCTTGTGTGCCGCGGTCGCATCAGTGCCGGAGGTGTCACGGTCTACCGCCATGTCCACCACTCGCACCGTGGCCCCGGCAGCCTCAGCGAGCACGTTGATTGCAGCCCCGCCGGTCTCGATATTGGCCACCATCTGGGCAGTGACCTCAGCGGGGTACGCCGATACGCCCTCGGTAGTCACCCCGTGATCACCGGCGAAGACCACGATACGAACGCGCTCGAATTGCTTAGGCGGACAATATCCCTGGCATGAAGCCACCCAGACTGACAGGTCCTCAAGGCGGCCCAGTGCGCCACGCGGTTTCGTCAACAGGTCCTGTCGGCGCCGCGCCGCGGCACCGGCCCGTCCGTCCGGCGGTGAGACCTCGGCGAATTCGATCAGCATGACGCCGTCATTGTGGGGGGTTTGACCCAGACCGGTTGACCGGCTATTACCAAAACGACTCGCTCACAGCAATCGGCGATTCGCTGGTTCAACGCACCCAACTCGTCGGCGAAGCGGCGGCCGGACTCGGTGGCCGGCACCACCGTCAGGCCCACCTCTGGGCTGACCAGAACCAGTGGCGCACCGAAGGCACCAACCGCCGCGACCAGTTCATCAACCTCGGTGGTGATCGGTCCGGCGTCCCAACCACGGCGATCCAGCGTTGCGGTGAGCCAGCCGCCGAGATCATCGACCAATGCTGGGGTACCGGTCTCAGTCCGCAATTGCGTTGCCACATCGGCACTTTCGATGGTGCTCCAGGTCGATGGCCGCCGGTCCTGATGAGCGGCTACCCGTCTGGCCCAGGAATCATCTGAGCCCGCTGCCGACCCGGTTGCGATATAGCGCACTGAAACCTCCGGTGCAATTACCTTCTCAGCCCACTGCGACTTACCCGACCGGATCCCGCCGAGCACCAGTGTTCGCATGGTGCAGGGGCTCAAACGACTTTGGTGCCGAGCGAGACAACCGGCCGTGGCGCGCGCATCCGGCGCATCTGCGAGGCCCGACTGGCCGCGTACAACCCGAGCTTGAAGTGAGTCTCGGCGTTCTCGGGGAACTTGGCGTCGACGGCTTTGTTCACCTTGCGCGCCAATAGGAGTGCGTCGACCGCCATCACACCCATCAGCAGCAGCATCACCGGCGAGATGAGAATCTGAACCTTGGGCATCGCGAGCATGATGAAGAGCATCACCAGTGCCGAAGGCATGAACAGGCCGAGTGCGTTGCGTCGGGAGTCAACGATGTCGCGCACGTAGCGGCGAACCGTTCCCTGGTCGCGCGGCAGCAGATAGGCCTCCTCGCCGGCCATCATTCGCTCACGGCGCTGGCCCATGGCGGCGCGGCGCTCGAGCTTTTCGGCCTGGCGTTCCTCCTTGGTCATCGTGTTGCGTAGCTCTTTGCGGCGTTTGCGGGCCTCGGCCGCCGTGGCGGGAGCGGGTGCTATCGGACCCCGGCGCTTGGTGACCTCACTGCGTTTGGGAGTCGGCCGACCCTTCGGTGCGGTCGCACGTACCGCGGTCGTCGGCTGCGCCACCTCGGCAGTCTCGACCGCAGGTGTACCTTCGGCGTCGTCGTCCTTGCGTCGGCCCAGCAGCTTCACGACTGCCAGGTTACTTCGCCGCGGTCCTCTGCCGGTATGCGGTGGCAGATGCCGGGCCTTACCCTGCTGTAATGACGGGCTCGCAGGCTGCCGCGCCCGGGTTGCGGGTGCTGATCGCTCCGGACTGTTTCGGCGACAGCCTCACCGCGGTCGAGGCTGCCCGGGCCATTGCCGCGGGCTGGCGTCGGGCCCGTCCCGGAGACGGTCTGACCGTGGCACCCCAGTCCGATGGCGGGCCAGGATTCGTCGACGTGCTTGCCGCGGGGCACCCGGGGATGCAGGTTCGCAGCACCCGTGTCTGCGGCCCGCTCGACGGTGATGTCGACGCGCGGTGGGTATTCGACCCCGACACCACCACCGCCTATATCGAGTCCGCGCAGGCCTGCGGGCTGGCACGGCTGGGTGGCGCACCATCTGTGCACACCGCAGTCGCCGCGCACAGCAGGGGTGTTGGACAGTTGATTGATGCCGCGCGGCTCAGTGGTGCGCGCATCATCGTCGTCGGACTCGGCGGTAGCAGTTGCACCGACGGCGGCCGCGGAATGGTAGAGGCACTCGGCGGATTACCTCAGGCCGCGCGTCAGCTTTCCGCACTGGAGCTCGTCGTGGCCACCGATGTCGAGCACCCGCTGCTGGGTCCCCGTGGAGCAGCACGGGTGTTCGGCCCGCAGAAGGGTGCCGATGAGCCCACCGTGATTCTGCTGGAGAAGAGACTGACCGATTGGGCCGCCGAACTCGAGGCTGCCGCGGGTCATCCGGTGCGCACGATTCCCGGGGCCGGTGCTGCCGGCGGACTCGGTGCGGCGCTGCTGGCACTGGGCGCCCGCCGGGAATCGGGCGCCGGAATCATCGCCACGTATACCGGTACGGCCGATCAGATCGCCGCGGCCGACCTGATCGTGACCGGCGAGGGCCGCCTCGACGACCAGTCGCTGCACGGCAAGGTGGTGGGCGCCCTGGCTTCAGCAGCCAGGCCCTATCCCGTACCGGTGCTGGTGCTGGCGGGTCAGGTCGACCTGGGGCCGGTGGCATTGAAGGCGGCCGGGATCACTGCGGCTCACGCTCTCGCCGACTACGCCGGATCGGTCCGCAGAGCGATCGACGACGCTGCCGGGCAGCTGGCGGGCCTGGCTGAACGCACCGCCGCCGAGCTGGTGGGGGAATAGCAGGCACACCAGGTACCGTTAACCTGGTAGGAGTTCCACCGAACCCCACCCCAGTGCATTGAGGGAGACGTAATGACCGTGTCCGATAAGTCGATGACCGATGAGTCGCTGGCTGTGTCCGATGAGTCGGCCGCCTCGACTGAAACCCACGGCGTGATCATGACCGAAGCCGCCTCCGCCAAGGCCAAGGCCTTGCTGGACCAGGAGGGCCGCGCCGATCTAGCGCTGCGAATCGCTGTACAGCCGGGTGGATGCGCCGGTCTGCGCTACAACCTGTTCTTCGATGACCGCGACCTCGACGGTGACCTCACCGCTAATTTCGGCGGGGTGACGTTGGCCGTCGATCGGATGAGCGCGCCCTACGTGCAGGGCGCGTCGATCGACTTCGTCGACACCATCGAGAAGCAGGGCTTCACCATCGACAACCCGAATGCCACCGGGTCCTGCGCCTGCGGCGACTCGTTCAACTGATCTGCCCCGACGCTTCGGCCGATTCCACCAACCAAGGCCGATGTCAGTACTGGGCAGCCGTCCGGCGCAGATACGAGCACACCAGCAGTTGATTGCCCTGCCGGAGTAGTTGGGCGACGCCCTGCTCCTCGTCGCGAGCCGGACGTGAGTTCGGCGCCTGGGTTGCCTTCATGGTGAACAGCACCTGTGCCTGATAGGACGAGACCAACACGGTCTCATCAATCGACGTGACATCGGCGCGCTGGAACTGTTTGCGGAAGGCGTCGCTGGCCAATCTGGCCAGCGCCAGGTCGGATTTGCGGTCCTTGATCGCGTCGAACATGCCGCACGCGTTGTTGCGGGCGATTGTTTCGGTGTCACCGGTCGACAGCGCGGTCAGATAGCTCTGAATCGCGGCCTTGGATGCGGAGTCGGTAAATCCCGTGGTGGCCGTCCGATTACCGCCTATGGTCAACACGGCAGCGACCAGTGCCCCGACAAGTGCAATGCCTAACAGGCTCCACCAGAGCACCTTGCGGGATCTGGCCGGCTCGGAAAACCCAACCGGAGGTGGCAGCGGGCCGGGGTATGCCCCGGGATAGGGGCTGGGATAGGGGCCGGGATAGGGGTAGGCCTCGGGGCGGCCGTACTCCGGCGCCGCAACCGGGTGCCCCTCGGCGCCGTCAGGCCGGTACGGCGGATACGGGCCAGCCATCGTTTTGTCTCCTGGGGGTTGTCGGGTCTCGCGGTAAATGGTCGGCCCGTGTACGCAGGCTAGCGCACCGCAGGGCTGGAAAGGGGGCGGTGCTACCGCGGGTATTGTGAGCGAACTCAGCTCACAAGAGGCTCAGCTCAGAAGAAGAACAAGAAGGGGATGCTTCGTGGCCATCGCGGTGACCGGATCCATTGCAACCGACCACCTGATGCAGTTTCCCGGGAAGTTCTCCGAGCAGCTATTGGCCGAGCACCTGCAGAAGGTGTCATTGAGCTTCCTGGTCGACGATCTGGTGGTGCACCGTGGCGGCGTCGCCGGAAATATGGCCTACGCGATCGGCGTACTCGGTGGAAGCCCCGTGCTTGTGGGTGCGGCCGGCGTCGACTTCACCGACTACCGGGAATGGTTGGAAGCTGCGGGCGTGGATTGCGCTCACGTTCTGATCTCTGACACCCAGCACACCGCGCGGTTTGTATGCACGACTGACGTCGACATGGCCCAGATCGCATCGTTTTACCCCGGTGCGATGTCGCAGGCCCGGAATATCAAGCTGGCCAACGTGATAGCCGCTACCGGTGAGCCCGAACTGGTGATCATCGGAGCCAATGACCCGGACGCCATGTTCGCCCACACTGACGAATGCCGGACGCTTGGTCTCGCGTTCGCCGCCGACCCATCCCAGCAACTGGCCCGACTAAGCGGGGAGGAGATCACTCGCCTTGTCGATGGCGCGACATACCTGTTCAGCAACGACTACGAGTGGGATCTGATGCTGTCCAAGACCGGCTGGACCGATGCGGCTGTTCTCGACCAGGTGGGCCTACGGGTCACCACGCTGGGCGCCAAGGGTGTCGACCTGGTCAGCGCCGACGGAACCAATATCCACGTTTCGGTGGTGCCCGAGATCGCCCAGGTCGACCCGACCGGGGTCGGCGATGCGTTCCGGGCCGGGTTTCTCACCGGCCGCGGGGCCGGGCTTGATCTGGAGCGGTCCGCCCAATTGGGCTCCCTGGTGGCGGTGCTGGTGCTGGAAACCACCGGAACGCAGAACTGGACCTGGGACCTCCACACCGCAAACATCCGTCTGGCTGATGCCTATGGGGCCGCGGCCGCGGCTGAGATCGTCGCGGCCCTGGCTTAAAGCTGTACCGGGTTGCCTGGCGCGGAGTCGCCGACTGCGGTGGAGGAGAACAATGAACACCGAAGAGTTCGCAGGCAAGGTCGCCGTCATCACGGGTGCCGCTGGGGGGATCGGGCGCGAATCTGCTCGCCTCTTCGCCGAGCGAGGCGCATCGGTCATCGTTGCCGACATCAATCTCCCGGGTGCACAGCAGACCGTTGACATCATCACCGCCGGTGGTGGAGTCGCCACCGCGGTGCAGGTCGATGTCGCCTCGTCGGCGTCGGTCAAGGCGATGGTCGAGACCACGATCGCCACCTATGGTCGCCTTGACATCGCCCATAACAATGCGGGGATCAAGGGCGCTGACGAGACAGTTGTGGATATGCCCGAGGAGGTCTGGAGCGCGGGAATCAGCATCATGCTTGACGGTGTCTTCTACTGCATGAAGCACGAGATCCCGGAGATGCTGAAGGTGGGTGGCGGAGCGATCATCAACACCTCATCGGGGGCTGGACTCATCGGTGTGGCGCGATTCGCAAACTATGTCGCGGCCAAACACGGTGTGATCGGCCTCACCAAGGCGGCGGCGCTCGAGTACATCACGCAGGGCGTCCGCATCAACGCGATCTGCCCGGGAACCGCGCGTAGCCAGATGGTCGAGGAATGGATGCAGGGTTCCGCTGAAGCGGAGGCGAGCGTCGCTGCGCTCCACCCGATCGGTCGTATCGCCGGACCAGAGGAGATCGCCGAGGCTGCGGTCTGGCTGGCCTCTGATGCTGCATCCTTCGTCGTAGGCACCGCGATGTCGGTCGATGGTGGCTACACCACGCTCTGAGTCGTTGAACGTCGACGCGATTAGCGTCGCAGCGTGACGCTTCCCTGATCGACAGAACCTGATCGTCGATCCGACTGGATCGCCGGTACGTCTAGACGTTCAGCCCAGTACTTCCATCCCAAAACTTTAAAGCTGTACCGGGTAGTGGGGTTCGGGAATCTTCGGCACCACGCTGCGCTCGACGAATATCGCGTACCAGAGCAGGAAGATCAGCACCGTCCATAACCGTCGGCTGTGATCGGCGCCACCGAGACGATGTTCGTCGAGCATGGCGCGAACGGCCCCGAGGTTGATCAGGTGTCCGGCCGCCGAGGCGACGATCATGCCGTAGGCCCAGTCCATCAGTTCTCCGGACCGCAGCCAGTGCCGGATGGGGACCGGGAAGCCCAATTTCGCGCGGTTGAGCACGTGCGGCGGCACGATCGGTTCCAACGCTCGGCGCAGGGCGTATTTGGTGGTGGTGCGGGTGATCTTCTGGTCAAAGGGCAACCGCGAGGCCACCGCGAAGACCTCCGGGTCGAGGAACGGGACTCGCAACTCCAGCGAGTTCGCCATCGTCATCTTGTCGGCCTTGACCAGGATGTCTCCGCGTAGCCACGTGAACAGGTCGAGGTACTGCATCCGGGCGACGGGATCCCAGCCCGAAGACTCGGCGTAGATCTCTGCGGTGACGTCGGTGTGCGTCCAGGCTGGGTTGAAGTCCGGTAAAACCGCCCGCAGTTGCTCATCGGAGAAACTGCGGGCATTGCCGTAGTAGCGCTCCTCGAGGGTCAGTGAGCCGCGGTGCAGCAGGCTTTTGCCGCGCATCCCGTCCGGCAGTGGCCGTGCTGCCCTGCCCAGAGACTTGCGTAATGGGCGGGGAAGATAGTTGAATCCCTTGAGCGACAACGGTTCCCGATAGATAGTGTAGCCGCCGAAGAGTTCATCAGCGCCCTCCCCGGATAACACGACCTTGACGTGTTTGCGTGCTTCGCGGGCGATGAAGAACAGCGGTACGAGCGCCGGATCGGCCACCGGCTCATCGAGGTACCAGACGATCTCCGGAAGAGCAGCAACGAATTCCGACTGGCTGACCACTTTGGTGACGTGGCGGGCACCGATCGCCTCCGCTGATGCGACGGCCACATCCACCTCGGAGAAGCCCTCGCGCTCGAAGCCGGTGGTGAAGGTGATCAGTTGCGGGTTGTGCCGGATAGCAAGCGCGGCAATGGCGGTGGAGTCGATGCCACCGGATAGGAACGCCCCGACGGTGACGTCGGCGCGCATGTGTTTAGCCACCGAATCCTCAAGTACAGCGGTGATCTCGTCATAGCGGGCCTGTTCGCCGCCACCGCGAAACGGCACAGCGGTAAAGCGCGGCCGGAAATATCGGCTGACCTCGGGCTCGCGCCCGGGGCGGATCACCGCATAGCTTCCCGATTCCAGCCGGCGCACACCGCGATGCAGCGTTTCAGGTTCGGGCACGTACTGCAGGACGGTGTAGTGCTGCAGGGCCCGGGTGTCGATAGCGAGATCCAGGCCAAGGTCGGCGGCCAGGTCGAGTAGGCATTTCTTCTCACTCCCGACGGCGGTCCCGCCGGGCCCGGTAGCCATGAAAAGAGGTTTGATACCGAACGGATCGCGCGCGCAGAACATCTCCCGGCGCTCGGTGTCCCACAGCGCGAAGGCGAACATGCCCCGCAGGCGACCCAGCGCCTCGGTGCCCCAGTAGTGGTAGGCCGCGACGATGGCCTCGCCGTCGCCGTCGGTGGAGAAACTCGCACCGTAGGCTTCGCTGAGCTCGGCCCGAAGCTCGAGGTAGTTGTAGATCTCGCCGTTGAACACCAGTACGTAGCGGCCGGGTTGGCCCGGCGGTCCCCAGCGCAGCGGCTGGTGCGAGTGGGCGATATCGATGATCGAGAGCCGGTTGAAACCCAGCACCACCTGATCATCGGCCCAGGTGCCGGGCTCGTCGGGGCCGCGGTGACGCATGAGGTGCGATGCCCCTGCCACCGCGTCGACGGTCTGGGTGGTGATGCTGCCCTCGGCACGTCCTACCAGGGCAAGCAGTCCGCACACCCGGCCTAGTATGCCGGAACGGCCGGGTGGGCCTGAACTCGCGACCAACCGAATCGGCAGGCGTGTCGGTTCGCTGTTGATCGGTGGTCTACGCTGCGTAGTATTCGGGTGAAGATGCGTATTCGGGTGACTCCTGCCGGTGCCAGACGCCGGGTCACTCCGAGGCCATCGGCCCAGCTTGTGACACAGGAGGTGCCAGGGTGACACCACGCGGGTTCAGCCTTACCGCGACCGGCCCACGTCGGCGTCGAACCGCGGCGATGGTCACCACCTTTGTGGCGCTGGCGCTGACTCTGAGCGGCTGCAGTTGGCAGCACGCACTGGGGCTCGGGTGGCCGAAAGGCATCACGCCGGAGGCCCACCTCATGCGTGAACTGTGGCTCTGGTCGGTGATCGCAGCCCTCGTCGTCGGCGTGATGGTGTGGGGATTGATGTTTTGGACCGGCATTTTCCACCGCCGCAAGAAGGGCCAGAGCGAGTTGCCGCGCCAGTTCGGTTACAACATGCCGCTGGAACTCGTGCTGACCGTGGTTCCGTTCATCATCATCTCGGTGCTGTTCTACTTCACCGTCGTCGTCCAGAACCGGGTGACCAACAAGGAATCAAATCCCGAGGTTGTTATCGACACCACCGCTTTCCAGTGGAACTGGAAGTTCGGGTACCAGAAGATCGCGTTTGCGGATGGATCCTTCAACTATGACGGCGCCGATCCGGCCCGCAAGGCCGCGGTGCTGTCCAAGCCCGAGGGCAAGGATGCCCACGGCGAGGAGAAGGTGGGCGCAATCCGGGGGTTGAACCCTGAGGACCGCAGTTACCTGAACTTCGACAAGGTCGAAACGATCGGAACCAGCGACGAGATCCCAATCCTGGTGCTGCCCGTCGGGAAGCGAATTGAGTTCCAGCAGGCCTCCGCCGATGTGATCCACTCGTTCTGGATCCCAGAGTTCCTGTTCAAGCGCGACGTGTTTCCGGATCCGGTGGCCAACCACACGGAGAACATTTGGCAGGTTTCCGAGATCAGCCAGACCGGCGCCTTCGTCGGTCGCTGCGCTGAGATGTGCGGCACATTTCACTCGATGATGAACTTCGAGGTGCGGGTGGTTTCGGCTGCCGACTTCAAGACCTACCTGCAGGCACGGATCTCGGGAAAGACCAACGCCGAGGCATTGCAGGTGATCAATCAGCCGCCGTTGGCAATCACCACCCATCCGTTTGATACCCGTCGCGGTCAACAGGTGATACCGCCGGCGCAGGTGTCCTCGCAGGCGAGCGATTCACAGGCGATCAAGTAGAGGCGGCAAATCCCCATGCGTATCGAAGCCAGGTTGTTTGAGATCCTCACCGGGTTCTTCGTCCTTGCCGCGATCGGCTACGGCATATTGACCGCTGTTTTCGCGCACGGCGGCCTGGAATGGGCCGGCACCACCGCTCTGGCGCTCACCGCGGGCCTTGCATTGATCATCGGAACGTTCTTCCGTTTCATCGCCCGACGTCTCGATACCCGACCTGAGGATTACGGCGATGCCGACATCGCCGACGGCGCCGGGGAACTGGGCTTCTTCTCGCCGCACAGCTGGTGGCCGATCCTGATCGCGCTGTCCTTCTCGACGGCGGCCGTGGGCGCGGCGCTGTGGCTTCCCTGGCTGATCTTCGCCGGAATCGTCTTCGTCCTCGCGGCGGTGTCGGGGTTGGTCTTCGAGTACTACGTCGGGCCCGAGAAGCACTGAGCGCCAAGGTCACAATCCGGGCGGTATCTGGCCGTCATACGGTGTGCTGCACAGCCTCTTTGCCATCCGGTTGGGTATTGTTCTGCCGGAATGGGGCGAGTGCCTGCTAGCCGCACGCCGCACCCGCCTCTCAGATGCTGTCGAAAGAGGATAGGCAAGGATGAGCGGGCCAAATCCGCCGGACCAGGAACCGGGCGGTCAGCCGACCGAGGCGTATCGGGAGGAACTGACCGACACCGGTTTTTCGCGGGCGTATTCAGCTCCGGAATCCGAGCAATACACCATCGCTCCCTATATGCCCGCCGAGCTCGAGTTGTACGACTACGACAGCTATGACCAGGCGGGTGCTCCCGCTGACCTGTCGCCGCCCAAGTGGCCGTGGGTGGTCGGTGTCACCGCGATCATCGCCGCTATCTCACTGGTCGTCTCGGTGTCGCTGCTGGTGACCAGAACTGACACCAAAGACTCGGCCTCCCCGACGACGACGACGGTGCCGCCGGCCCAGGATGAGATCACCACAACTGTGCCGCCGCCACCGCCGCCGCCGCCAAGCGAAGTTCCGCCGCCACCGCCGCCTCCGGAGACCGAGACCGTCACGGTGACTCCTGAACCCGCGCCGCCGCCGGTCGTGACGGAGGCCCCGCCGCCGGAGACCACTGCACCGCCGCCGCCGGTCACCACCACTCCGGTGGGTCCGCGGCAGGTGACCTACTCCGTCAGCGGCACCAAGGCGCCCGGTGACATCATCACGATCACCTATGTTGATGCTTCGGGTCGGCGGCGCACCCAGCGGAACGTCTATATCCCCTGGTCGCTGACGGTGACACCGATCTCGCAGTCTGATGTCGGTTCCGTTCAGGCCTCCAGCCTGTTCCTGGTCAGCAGACTGAACTGCTCCATCACCACGAGCGACGGGACGGTGCTGTCATCGAATCAGAACAACGCGGCGCAGACGAGCTGCTGATGGCCTCGAATCCGGTGGACATCGAGCCGACAGCGGTTGATGCGCGTTCGCCGGAAACGGTGGATCGGCTCATGGTGGGTGTGTGCGGGGCGATCTGGCTGGTTCTGCTTGCAGTCAGCGTCATCGCGACGGTCGCCCTGGTACAGCTCGGCAGGGGGCACGTAGACGGTGCAGAAAAGCATTCGTCCTGGCTGCTGTACAGCATCATTATCGTCTCCGCCTTGATCATCATTGGTGCCATTCCGCTGTTGATGAGAGCCCGCCGAACGGCGCTGGCCGAATCCGGGCCGGCGCCGGATGAACCTGCGGCGGATGCCCCGGTGCGGCCTACCGAGGCTCCGACGGAGAAGCTGCGGGTGTTCGGCACCGCAGTGGACCCCTATGCCCTCCAGCCGCAGGCTGCGGCTGCGATGCCGAAAGTTCCCGTGGCTGCGGTGGAACGGCTTTGGCTGCGCGGCTCGGTGTCGCTATTGGCGGCGATGGGCCTGGCCCTGATTGCGGTTGCTACCGCGACCTATCTACTCGCCACCGAGAGCGATACCGGAGCCTGGACGGCCCTCGGGACGGCCGCGGTCATCACGGTCGCGATGCCGGCGATCCTGGTCGCTTTCCAGCGCCGTCTGACCGATGTCATCGATGACACGGCCGGTTGATCCGGTACTGAAACGATAAGGGCCCCAGCCGGATTGGCTGGGGCCCTTATCGTCACCTCGGACTAGTGATGTCCGTTGGATCCGTTGGAACCGTTGAATCCGTTGCCGTTGGACCCGTTGCCGTTGGACCCGTTGCCATTGCTACCCGACTCATGGTCCTGATATTCCTTCAGGGCGGTCAGGGCCCGCTGTTCGGAGGCATGTTCCGCCTCGTTCAGTGCGGCGTTCTGCGACGCCGGGTCAGCGGTCAGGAAGGAGCCGCGACCCGGTTGGCCGCCGGAGCCCAGCTTGTTCATGCGCTTCGGCAGGGCGGCACCCTGATACTCCAGCGGGAGGGGGTGGCCATGGTCGTCGACCGGTCCCAGCGGCTGGTGCACCTCGATGTAGGCACCGTGCGGCAGCCGTTTGATGATGCCGGTCTCGATGCCGTGAGCGAGCACGTCACGGTCACTGCGCTGCAGTGCAACCGCCCACCGGTAGGTGACGAAGAACACCAGCGGTGGCAGTACCAGCATGCCGATCCGGCCGATCCAGGTCGTCGCGTTCAACGAGACGTGGAACGTATAGGCGATGATGTCGTTCATCGCGCTGAAGGTCAGCACCATGTAGAAGGCGATCGCCATCGCACCGATCCCGGTGCGGACCGGAACGTCGCGCGGACGCTGCAGCAGGTTGTGGTGGGCATCGTCCTTGGTGAACCACCGCTCCAGGAACGGGTAGACCACCAGTAGACCGAAGATCACACCCATGAGCAACGCCACCCACACAGCGGCCGGGATGGTGTGGTTTCCGAAGTAGATCTCCCACGGCGGGAACAGGCGGATGAGGCCGTCGGTCCACATCATGTAGAAGTCCGGCTGAGAGCCGGCCGACACCTGCGATGGCTTATAGGGACCCAGCACCCAGATCGGGTTGATCTGCAGCAGTCCGCCCATTAATCCGAGGATGCCGACGACGATGGCGAAGAAGGCACCGGACTTGACCGCGAACACCGGCATCACCCGCACGCCGACAACGTTGGTCTCGGTGCGTCCGGGGCCGGGGAACTGGGTGTGCTTCTGGAACCACACCAGCGCCAGGTGCATACCGATCAGCGCGAGCATGATTCCGGGGAACAGCAGGATGTGGATGGCGTATAGCCGGGGGATGATGATGTCGCCGGGGAAGTCGCCGCCGAAGAGCGCCCAGTGCATCCAGGTGCCGATCACCGGGATCCCCAGGGAGATCGACGAGAGTGCCGCGCGGATGCCGGTACCGGACAGCAGATCGTCGGGCAGCGAGTAGCCGAAGAAGCCCTCGAACATGGCCAGGATGAGCAATATGGAGCCGATCACCCAGTTCGCCTCGCGGGGACGCCGGAAGGCACCGGTAAAGAAGATGCGGGCCAGGTGCACCATGATCGACGCGGCGAACAGCAGCGCGGCCCAGTGGTGAACCTGCCGGACGAAAAGCCCGCCGCGCACTTCGAAGCTGATGTTCAACGCGGTCTCGTAGGCCCGCGACATCTGGATACCGCGCAGCGGCTGGTAGACGCCGTTGTAGGTGACCTCTGCCATTGACGGGTCGAAGAACAGCGTCAGATACACACCGGTCAGCAGCAGAACGATGAAGCTGTACATGGCGATCTCGCCCAGCAGGAATGACCAGTGGGTGGGGAACACCTTGTTCAGCTGGCGCCGAAGTGCTCCCGAGGGGTGATACCGGGAATCGACATTGTCGGCGATTACCCCAACGCGGTCCGCGACACTTGTGCTCATGATCTGCGCTCCCAGAAGGCCGGTCCGACAGGTTCGATGAAGTCGCCGTTGGCGACCAGGTATCCGTCGTTATCGATGGTAATCGGTAGTTGCGCCAAAGCGCGAGCAGCCGGTCCGAAGATCGGCCGGGCAAAGTGCAGCGCGTCGAACTGCGACTGGTGACACGGGCACAGAATGCGGTAGGTCTGCTGTTCATACAGCGAGGACGGGCACCCCAGGTGCGAGCAGACCTTGGTGTAGGCGAATAGGTCACCGAAGTTGAAGCTCTCCTGACCCTGGCGCTTGACGACCCGGGACATATCGACCGGTTTGATCCGGATCAGCATCACCGGGTTGCGCACACCCATGGCGATTGCGCCGAGTTTTTCGTGGGATTCCACCGTGGTTCCGTCGCCGTCGGACTCGCGCCAGGGGAACACCGTTTCCATACCGCCGGCATCGAGATCCTCCGGACGCATCTTCACCAACGGCGACTCGCCCGGCCTGCCGGTGGAGCGCCCGAGATAGATCGTCTCGCCCGTGAATCGCGGGGTCCAGCCCGACGTCCACAGCACCGCCTTGAGACCGTCTGCGGTGGGAACAACCGGCTTCCACGGGTTCTTGATGATGCCGCCCGCTGCGGCGACCAGGGTGCCGAGGCCGAATGCGCCCAAACCGATCCCGAGCGACATCCCGATCAGCTTGCGGCGCTTGACGGTTGATCCCTCGAACGCGTCGACCAGGTTGGCCGCTGCGGTCTTGCGGTCCAGTTCTGAGGACTGTCCGTCATGCCGATCCTGGATTGAGATTTCCTCGGGGATGAACTTCTTCTGGTAGAGCACGGCGCCGATCCCGATGGCCAGGATCGACAACCCGAACGTCACGCCGTACAGGGGAGTGGACAGGGTGTAGAGAAAGTTGCCCTCGACGCCGTAGGGCTTGTACTCCCATGGCCAGAACAGGAAAACCAGCAGCAGGGCCAATCCCATGATGCCGCCAAGCAACAGCCATAGAGCGACTGAGCGCTCCGCACGCTTTTCAGCTCTTGTGCCCTCGACCGGCCAGCGGGGCTCCTTCAGGACGGTGTCGACACCGTCGAGCTTGCCGCCGAGCCGGACCAGGTCCTCTGTTGACATTGCCGCCAGTTGCTCGGCGGTCGGCTTGTCTCCCGTGTAGTCGCTCACGACCTCGCCCCGATCCACAGCGCTGCCGCAATGGCGGCCACGATTCCGATGATGAAGATCGCCATACCCTCCGGTGCGGGCCCAAAACCGCCGAGCCCATAGCCACCCGGATTGAGCGTCTCGCTGGCAGACCGGACGTAGGCGATGATGTCCCGCTTCTCTTCGGGGCCGAGCTGGCGATCGGAGAACTTCGGCATGTTCTGCGGACCGGTCAGCATTGCCGTGTAAATCTGCGCCGGCGTGGCCGGATCCAACATGGGCGCGTACTTGCCCGATGACAGTGCGCCGCCACGGCCGGTGAAGTTGTGGCACGACGCGCAGTTGAGCCGGAAGAGGTCTCCGCCACGGGCTACGTTGCTGCCGATCAGCGACTTATCGGCGATCTGGCCGTTGGCGTCGCGCGGGACCAACGGTCCACCACCCATGCTCTGCACGTAGGCGCCCATCGCGTCGGTCTGCGCCTCGTCGAATGTCGGAGTTTTTCGAGGGGCCTGAGCCTCGCCCCGCATCGCCGGCATGCGGCCGGAGGAGACCTGGAAGTAGACCGCCGCCTCGCCGACACCGAGCAGGCTCGGCCCTCGGCCGTTTACGCCCTGCAGGTTGGCGCCATGGCAGGTGATACATGCTGTTTCGTAGAGCTGCTGACCGGTGCGCAGCAGCGCCGACTGTGACTGATCAGCGACAGCCACCTGCGGGCTCGGTGTCAGGGTCGCGGCCAGTACGCCGGCCAGGCCCAGACCGAAAACAAGCAGGACTGCCGCGGTAAGCCGACGATGAAGCCGCCGACGCGTCTTGCCGCTCAAGCGGGACCCAATCTTGAGCATCGAACCCCTTCGCATCATCGGATTTCGCATCGTCGGATTTCGCATCAACGGATGAAGTAGATCGTCGCGAACAAGGCGACCCAGACGATGTCGACGAAGTGCCAGTAGTACGACACCACGATCGCTGCTGTCGCCTGCGCCGGGGTGAACTTGGTCATGGTGGTTCGCAGCAGCAGCAGCACGAAGGCGATCAGACCGCCGACGACGTGCAGTCCGTGGAAGCCGGTCGCAAGATAGAAGACGCTGCCGTAGGCGCTACTTGAAATGGTCGTGCCGTGCGTCACCAGGTGGTAGTACTCGTAAGCCTGACCGAGGACGAAGAACAAGCCCATCAGGAGGGTGACGGTGTACCACCGGCGCAGACCGAAGACGTCGCCGCGTTCGGCGGCGAACACGCCCATCTGACAGGTGAACGACGACGCGATGAGCACCAAGGTCACCGGAACTGCCTGATAAAGATTCAGTTCGGTGGGCGGCGGCGGCCAGACGCCACCTGATTGGGCGCGCGCGGTGAAATACATGGCGAACAGTCCGGCAAAGAACATCAACTCACTGGAAAGCCACACGATGGTGCCGACACTGACCATGTTCGGTCGGTTCAGCGAATGCACGCGGGACGTTATCGCAGTTCCGGAGGTGCCTACAGCGCTCGTCACAGGGAGAAGTATGACGCTTTGTAGTTGTCGAGGTACAGCCAGGGGGCGATTTCGTCACAACTTGTTTTCCCGGGCCTTGGTGGCGGGTCTGCGACGTGCGACGATCTGCCGGTGACGTCGCCCACACCTGAACCTGATCCCGGTTCGTCGACCATCACATGGCCGCAGGTACTGGGCCGGTCGACCACTGGATCTGAACTTGTCGGGGGGCAGGCGGCATGGGCGATGGACCAGATCATGGCCGGGGCTGCGACGCCCGCCCAGATCGCCGCCTTCGGCGTGTCGATGACCATGAAACGTCCGACGGCCGCTGAGGTCCGCGAGTTGGCCGACACCATGCTGCGCTACGCGCAGCGGGTTCCCACTGACGCAATCGGCAACGACACCGTCGACATCGTCGGCACCGGCGGCGACCGCCTCAACACGGTGAATCTGTCGACGATGGCCGCGATCGTGGTGGCCGCGGCGGGCGTGCCGGTGGTCAAGCATGGCAACCGCGCTGCATCGTCAAAAAGTGGCGGCGCCGACATGCTGGAAGCGCTGGGCGTCCGGATCGACCTGGGACCTGAGGAGGTGGCCCGTTCTGTCGCCGAGGTCGGGATCGGGTTCTGTTTCGCGCCGGTGTTCCACCCGTCCTATAAGTACGCGGGACCGCCACGCCGAGAAATCGGTGTGCCGACGGTGTTCAATTTGCTTGGGCCGCTTACGAATCCGGCAAGTCCACGGGCCGGATTGATCGGCTGCGCGTTCGATGATCTCGCTGAGGTGATGGCGGGAGTGTTCGCCGCCCGTGGTGCGAGCGTGCTGGTGGTGCACGGTGACGACGGGCTCGACGAATTGACCACCACGACCACAAGCACCATTTGGCGAGTGCAGGACGGCACCATCGACAAGCTCAGTTTCGACCCACTCGGCTTCGGGTTTCCCCGTGCCCAGATCGGCGATCTTGTGGGCGGTGATGCCGAAGCCAATGCCGTACAGGCGCGCAATGTGTTCGCCGGGGCCCACGGCGCGGTGCGCGACGCCGTCGTGCTCAATGCGGCGGGGGCGATGGTCGCCTACGCCGGGCTATCCAGCCATGCCGAATGGCTGCCGTCCTGGGAGGCTGCTCTGAGTCGCGCCGTCGACGCGATCGACTCCGGGGCCGCCGAGCGATTGCTCGCGCGCTGGGTGGGATTCACCCAGGAAATGCGTTAGGTGGGATTCACCCAGGAACTGCGCTGGGTGGGATTCACCCAGGAACTGCGAAGCGGCGTGCTGGGCTGAGCGTGCCGTGGCTGCCCACTGGAGCCACGAGCCCGCAGAGTGTCGCGGCGAGGCGAAACCACCGGTGGCACTGACGATCCGCACCCCCGGCTGGGCGAGCCAGCGCGCGATCAGTGCGGTTTCCTCGACCAGTGCCCCGCCCAGCGGCGCCGGTTGCGGTAACACCACCTGGGCACCGGTGCGCAGCGCCTCGACCACCGGCATCGGTGGGACGTGCGGGCCGGCGCACCCGGCGCCGGCCAGCTGTCCGTGTCTGACGATCGCCAACTGCCAACCGCCCGCACCGTCGGGTGCCGCGGCGACGAGTTCGGCGACTGCGGCCAGCGCGCGCAGCCGCTGCCCACGCCAGAGCACGTCGATCGTGGCCGCGGTGATGTCCCTCAGTCGGGCGGCGCTCTCGTAGCACGCCCGATCTGCCAGATCAGTGACCCCGCGCACCGCGGCTACCAGTGCCGCGTCATCCAGTCCGTCGATCACCCGGGCGGCCCGATCTGGAGCCGCGGCATATTCCGGTGCGGACACCCCCCGATTCGCCGGACACGGTGACACCTCCCGCTGAGGACACTTCGGGCCATGCTCTCCGTGGACGCCGATCCGGGTCGTGCAGGTCCGGACACCGGTGAATCGAGCGAGTAGACCGGCGGTGTCGGCGGCGTCCGTACGTGAGCGGAACGGGCCGATCGCCTGCTCAAGGCGGGGTGCACGCACGACGGACAATCGTGGGAAGGCCTCATCGGTCAGCGCCACCCACCACCATCGATGCGGAAAGCGCGATCGGCGATTGTACGGCGGAGCGTGAGCGGCCAGCAGGCGTAGTTCACGAACGCCGGCCTCCAGTGAGTGGGCGCATTCGACGTGCTCTACCGACGTGGCAAGGGTGACCATTTCCTTGATACGTCCCCGCGGATCGGCGCCGGTGAAGTACTGCCCCACCCGTCGATGCAGATTGGTCGCGGTGCCGACGTAAAGGACCTCCGCGCCCGGACCACGAAAGAGGTACACCCCGGGCCGGTGCGGAAGTCCCTTGGCCAGCACCCGCTTGGCGCGTTGGGCGTTGGACGCAGTGGGCAGATACGAGCGCAGATCCCCGTATGTCGTCACACCCTGATTGCCCACCCGTGCGATCAGGGCGTGCAACACGTCGACGGTGGCGCGAGCGTCATCCAGTGCGCGGTGCGTGGGCTCGGTGGCCGACCCGACCAGACGCGCCAGCGCGGACAGCCGCACGCTGGGTGCCTCTGCCCGGCTCAGCACCCGACGTGCCAACCGCACCGTGCACAGCACCGGGAAACGCGGCCAGCCGATATCGCACTGTTGGGCTGCGGCCCTGAGGAATCCGATATCGAATCCTGCGTTGTGCGCCACCAGGACGGTGCCGCGGGCGAACTCCAGGAACATCGGCAGCACTGTCGCGATCGTCGGGGCATCCCGCACCATCGCGGTGGTGATCCCGGTGAGTTCGACGATCTGCGGCGGGATATTGCGCTGCGGGTCCACCAGGGTGGCGAATTCACCGATGACCTCCCCGCCGCGCACCTTGACCGCACCGATCTCGGTGATTGCGTCACAGGATCCGTCCGGGGCCGGCTTCGCCCGCGATCCGGTGGTCTCCAGGTCGACGATGACGAAGGTCGTGTCATGCAGAGCGGATTCGGCGACGGCATCGACGTCGGCAAAGCTCAGCTGGAGGTCTGTAGGAGAGCCGGCCATGGTGATCGACGGTAAGCACAACCACCGACAGGGCGCCTTCGCCACACCGGGAGGGGAGAACTTGTCGGTGTCGGTGGCTAGCGTGCGGGTCAACCGAGAAGTCATGACGAACACCGAGCTGGAAGAGGAGACCGATATGGGGCAGGTCCCGCCGGGCGAACCGGTAATCATCGACTGCGACGACTGCGCGGTGCGTGGTCCGGGTTGCCGGGACTGTGTGGTCAGCGTGCTTCTCGGCGTGCCGGAGAGTTTGCTGGAAGACGAACGAGCTGCGTTGGAAGTACTGGCCGAGGCGGGTCTGGCACCTCGGTTGAGATTGGTCCCGATACGTCGGAATCCAGGTTCGGAGCTGGCTGGCTAGTCTGAGTGGGCGCCTGATCGGCCAGCGACGAATGTGACTGAAGTTACTGAACATTCCCTGAGATGTTCGGCATTGGGTTGGACAACGCTGATGCCGTTTCGTAACCTGACCGAGACCTGAACGTTTTTCGGCGAGTTGAGTCGACGCAGTCATAAGGATGCAAAATCTTGAATTTTGACCGCATGTCCCTCACCAAATTCCTTGGTCACAGGCGGTTAGCGGTAGCGATCGCGGGCGTCATGGTGGTGGCCGGCGCGTTGACCAACTCAGCCTTTGCCGATCCGGCTGAGGATGCCGTCGCAAAGCTCAACGAACTG
Source organism: Mycobacteriaceae bacterium (assembly GCA_037138615.1). Taxonomy (GTDB): domain Bacteria; phylum Actinomycetota; class Actinomycetes; order Mycobacteriales; family Mycobacteriaceae; genus Mycobacterium. Next base: position 53,546 of record JBAXIA010000001.1, read on the forward strand.
TCCCGGCAGGCCGAGCAATTGACCGAGACCATGCATTCGGCCCAGCTGGATCTCGATCACAAGGTGCAGGTCCAAGCCGAAGCGCAGACAGCGCACGACAACGACATGGCCGCCCTCGACGCCGCCAAAGTTCAGCTGGTTTCCTATCAGGGCGCTGTCGATAAGTTAGCTGCGTCGGTTTATATGGGCGGTCGCACCGATGGTTTGAACGCAATTCTGACTGCCGCATCCCCGCAGGGTCTGATCGACATGATGGCCGTACAACGGGTGATGGGCACCGAGATGTCAGCCCAGATGCAGAGCTTCCGTCGCATCAACGAAGAGGCCATCAGGATCGAAGCCGCCTCCGCCGCATCTGCGGCCGCGGCCAAGGTGGCCGCCGACGAGGCCGCGGCAGTACGGGCTGACCTGCAGCGTAAGCAGTCGCAACTGCAGATCCAGATCGCCGTGGTGAAGTCGCGGTACCTGACGCTGACCCCCGGACAGCGAGCCGCGCTGGCTGAACCGGCCCCACTGCCGCCGGCGTTCCTGGCCGCTCCCGCCCCGGAGGCTGCGCCTGCCCCCGACGGTGAGATTTCCGCACTGGCAGCGGTGCCGGTACCGAACGCGGGCAGCGACGAAGGATCGATCGCGGTGCAGGCGGCGCTCACCCGACTCGGATCGCCCTACTCCTGGGGAGCGGGAGGTCCCGGTGCTTTCGACTGCTCCGGTCTGGTGATGTGGGCATTCCAGCAGGCCGGTATCTACCTACCGCACTCCAGCCAAGCGCTGGCCAACGGCGGACAGCCGGTCTCGATGGACCAGATGCAGCCCGGCGATGTGATCACCTACTATTCCGATGCTTCGCACGTCGGCATGTACGTCGGTGACGGGATGATGGTGCACGCCTCCACCTACGGGATCCCGGTGGCCGTCGTCCCGATGAACAACGCCCCGATCTACAACGTCCGTCGGTACTGAGCCGGCCGCACGCCGAATCCATCGGTCCCGCCTGGTGGGTGCGGTCCTCGTCGCTGAGTCGGCTGCCGCGATGGTGCTGATCTCCGGCGGCATCCCAGCTGAGCCAGCCCACTCGCCGTCGTCCTCCTCGTCAGTGACCGTTGATGGGCGCACAGTGCATCTGGTGAACCTCGGCGGGGCCCGCACCGATGGCCTGCTCAAGCGGGTCGGTGCCGATATCGGTGATGCTGTCACGGCCGTCGAAGGATTCTGGGGTGCCGACTGGCAGCCTGAGATCGTTGTGGTGGCCACCGATTCCGATGCCCAGTTCGTCGCTGATGCCCACCTGGATCAGCGGCGACAATGGACCGATATCGCCGCAGTCTCCGTCGCTGACGAGGTGGATTTCACCGAGCGCAGGACTTCGGGCCAGCGGATCGTATTAGCCCCCGGTGCGGCGGAAATGAGTGACTCCGCTCTCCGAATCGTGTTGGCACACGAGCTTTTTCACTTCGCCGCCCGTACCGACACAGCCTTGGATGCCCCGCGTTGGCTTACCGAGGGGACCGCCGATTTCGTTGCCCGCCCGCCATCGGAGATCCCGGCTGAGGTCAACACGGTCCTGCCGTCAGATGCCGCACTGGAAGTACGTGGATCCGAGCGTGCCGCGGGCTACGACCGGGCCTGGTGGTTTGCCCGTTTCGTGGCTGACACCTACGGCATCGACGGGCTTCGTCGTCTGTATACCGCGGCGTGTGGGCCCGGCCACGGTGATTTTGCGGCGGCGGTTCGCCAGGAACTCGGTATCGATATGGATGGGCTGCAAATCCGTTGGGCGCAGTGGCTCAAAGCGGAGCGTCAAAGACGATGACGCGAATCCTGTTGGTGACCAATGACTTTCCACCACGTCGCGGCGGAATCCAGTCCTATCTCGAGCAATTTGCTCGTCGGCTGGTCGATACGGGTCAGCATGAGCTGACCGTCTACGCCCCGCAGTGGAAGGACGCGGATGTTTACGACCGTGCGGCACCGTTCACCCTCGTGCGCCACCCTGGAACCCTGATGCTGCCGCAGCCGGGGGTGGATCGGCGGATGCGCTCTCTGATTCGCAACCACGGTATCGAGACGGTGTGGTTCGGCGCCGCCGCACCCCTGGCGCTGCTGGGCCCCCGGGCGCGCAGCGCCGGTGCGTTGCGTGTGGTGGCCAGCACCCACGGGCACGAGGTGGGATGGTCGATGCTGCCGGGAGGTCGCTCTGCGTTGCGCCGCATCGGTTCCGACGCCGACGTCGTTACCTACGTGAGTCGCTACACCCGCGACAGGTTCGCCTCGGCATTCGGTCCGCAGGCCTGCCTTGAGCACCTGCCGCCGGGAGTCGACACCGATCGCTTCGCGCCCGACTCGGTTGCGCGCGCGCAGTTGCGGGCCCGCTACCGGCTTGGCGAGCGACCTGTGGTGGTGTGTGTGTCACGGCTGGTGCCGCGCAAGGGCCAGGACATGTTGATCAGGGCGTGGGCGAACATCCGGCGCCGGGTAGACGGTGCCGCCCTGGTGATCGTGGGCGGTGGACCATACGGCGACGCTCTGCACCGGCTGGCGCAAGACAGCGGGGTGGCATCCGACGTGGTGTTCACCGGTGGGGTGCCCAGCGAGGAACTTCCCGCCCACTACGCGATGGCCGATGTGTTCGCCATGCCGTGCCGCACTCGCGGAGCGGGTGTTGACGTGGAGGGTCTGGGCATCGTGTTCCTGGAAGCGTCGGCCACCGGTGTGCCGGTCGTTGCCGGGTCCTCGGGCGGCGCGCCGGAGACCGTTCGCGATGGCGAGACCGGCCGGGTGGTGGACGGCCACGATCAGGAGGAGATCGTCGAGGTGATCGCCGACCTGCTGAACGATTCGGCACTGGCACAGCGAATGGGGTTGGCCGGGCGGCGCTGGATAGCCCAGGACTGGAATTGGGAGACCCACGCGGGTCGTCTGGCCGATCTTCTGCGGGTCCGTCCGGCGCAGCCGCTGGGGTAGACCCCGTCAGCTCCCGGCATGCCGCGGATGTGTGAAGCTATGGCCGTGAGCAGCATCCAGGTCGCCGATGAGACGTTCGTCGCCGCCAGCGCTGCGGCGGTGGGCCGGGCCGTGGGGGACCGGGCCTGCTGGCGCCGCTGGTTTCCGGACCTGTTTCTCGACGTGGTGGAGGACCGCACCGACAAGGGCGTCCGCTGGACGGTCGCCGGGGCTGCCAACGGCACCATGGAGATTTGGCTGGAGCCCGTGCTCGACGGCGTCGTACTGCACTATTTTCTGCACGCCGAACCAGCCGGGGATACCGCCAGGATGAACCTGGCCGCCATCAACCACCGGCGCCGAGTGGCCGGCAAGAGAATGGCCTTTGAGGTCAAAAACACCTTGGAGGCGTCACGACCGGTAGGCGCGCCGCCCGCCGTTTGATAGCCGGTTACCGCATGGTGGGAGAGGGTACGGTTTGTGTCCAGGTTGTGTCCCAACCTGATGTCGTCGCGTCAGCGGCGGCAGCGACACGGGCCGCGATGGAAGCGATGGGGAAGCTGATGGGGAATCACTGACAGTGGCGGATAAGACGGCGCAGACCATCCACATCGACGCGGACCCGCGCACGGTGATGGACGTCATCGCCGACATCGGCTCCTACCCGGAGTGGGTGTCGGAATACACCGAGGCCGAGGTTCTCGAGACCGATGCCAAGGGCAATCCCAAGGTGGCCCGGTTGGTGCTGGAGGCTGCGGTGCTCAGGGACACCATGGTGCTCACCTACGAGTGGCCGGCCGATCGAAAATCGGTGCGCTGGTCGCTGGTGTCCAGCACCTTGCTCAAGGCTTTGGATGGCGTCTACATCCTCACGCCCACGGGTTCCGGAACCGATGTCACCTACGAACTGTCGGTGGATCTGATGGTGCCGATGATCGGCCTGCTCAAGCGCAAGGCCGAGCGCAGGCTGACAGATACCGCATTGAAAGACTTGAAGAAGCGGGTCGAGGGCTGAGTGGAACAACCCGGTGACGCCGCCGCTGATGCGGGCCTGCCCAGTGGGGCCCGAATCAGTTTCTTCGTCGGCAAGGGCGGTGTGGGAAAGTCGACCTTGGCTTCGGCGACGGCGGTGCGAGCGGCACTGAGCGGCCAGAGGGTGCTGGTGGTCTCGACCGATCAGGCGCACTCACTGGGTGATGTCCTCGGCGTGCCGGTTGCGCCAAGCCGAGCCGGCGATCCGGTGCGGATTCTCACCGAGGAGAGCGGTGGCGACACCGGCGGTGGGTATCTGGATGCCGCGGCTCTCGACACCCTGGCGCTGATGGAGTCCGCATGGGATCCGGCGGCCTCGGTGCTGGCCGCGCGGTTTCCGGATTCAGATATCAAAGATGTTGCACCGGAAGAGCTTTGCGCGATGCCGGGCATTCAGGAGGTGCTGGGTCTGCGATCGGTGGCGGGGTTGGCTGACTCCGGCAAATGGGATTATGTGGTGGTCGACTGTGCTTCCACTGCCGACGCCCTCCGGATGTTGACTCTGCCCGCGGCATTCGCGACGTATGCGGAGCGCTGTTGGCCGCGGCACCGCCGCCTCAGTATCGCCATCGAGGATGTGCGGACAGCCGCCGCGGTTGCCCTCATCGAATCCGTCAGTGCGGGTGTGGAGTCACTGTCGGCTCTGCTGACCGATGGCGAGCGGGTGTGTGCGCACCTGGTACTCACGCCTGAGCGGGTAGTAGCCGCCGAAGCAGTTCGAACGCTTGGTTCGCTGGCTCTGATGGGTGTTCGGGTGGAAGAGTTGATCGTCAATCAGGTTCTCTTCCAAGATGATTCATACGAGTATCGCAATCTTCCCGACCATCCGGCCTTCGACTGGTATTCCGCGCGGATCTCCGAGCAGAAATCGGTGTTGGAGGAGCTTGGCGACACGATCGGTGCCCTGCGATTAGTGCTGACACCCCACCTCGCCGGTGAGCCGATCGGGCCAAAGGCACTGGGCCAGCTGCTCGACGAGGCGCGACGCCGGGACGGCTCGGCGCCGCCCGGGCCGATTCGGCCGGTTGTCGACCTCGAGTCCGGGTCGGGTCTGGACGCGGTCTACCGCATGCGGCTGGAGCTGCCACAACTTGACGCCCGCACATTGCGCCTCGGTCGGGTCGGAGACGACCTCATCATCGGTGTTGCCGATCTGCGGCGGCGGGTGCGACTCGCGCCCGTCCTGCGTCGCTGCATCGTGACCGACGCGACAGTGCGCGGCGAAGAGTTGACGGTGCGGTTTCGCCCCAATCCTCAGGTGTGGCCTGCATGAGTGCGCCGCACCCCGATATTGGACCCGAATTACGCCGGCTCGCCCAGGCGATTCTGGATCGACTGGATCCGGCGGTTCGGGCTGCGGCCGCGATGGCCACCGAGACACTCAGTGGCCCGGGGCGCTGCCAGCAGGTCTGGTGCCCGGTGTGTGCCCTGGCCGCTCTTGTCAGCGGTGAACAGCATCCCCTTCTGATCATGATTGCCGACCACAGCGTGGCACTGATGGCAGTGATTCGGACGATGGCCACCGACCCGGCAACTGCCGCGCACACCGAGCCGACACCGCCTGGTGACCACGATCAGCCCGATTCGGCAGCAACCGCTCGAAACTACCAAGACATACCGATCATCATCGAGCCGGTCACGGCCGAGGAGTGAGCGCCCCGGCTGTGGATTGGCCGTGAACCCCGCTCGTCGTGTGGTCCGGGCTACACCGGCTGGGTACAGTTAGCCTCAGCGGCCTCCCATGCGGGCCGGTGAGGGGAGTCGCCGATGTGGTACTGGCTTTGCAAGTACATCTTCATGGGCCCCCTGCTGGCACTGCTGGGTCGACCGAAAGTCGAAGGCCTGGAATATATTCCCGTCTCCGGACCGGCGATCATGGCGAGCAATCACCTTGCCGTGGCGGATAGCTTCTACCTACCGCTGGTGGTCAGTCGGCGGATCACCTTCCTGGCCAAGGCTGAGTACTTCACCGGCACGGGACTGAGGGGCACGCTCAAGCGCTGGTTCTTCACCGCCGCCGGCCAGGTGCCCATTGATCGCGCCGACTCCGACGCCGCGGAGGCCGCACTCAACACGGCCAAGCGTCTGCTCGGCGAGGGCAAACTACTTGGCATGTATCCGGAGGGCACCCGGTCGCCCGACGGGCGTCTCTACAAGGGCAAGAGCGGACTGGCGCGACTGGCGCTGGAGAGCGGCGTTCCGGTGATTCCGGTGGCGATGATCGGAACCGACGTCGTCAACCCGCCGGGATCGAGGATGTGGCGGTTCGGTCGCGTGACGGTGAAATTCTGCAAGCCGATGGACTTCTCGAGGTTCGACGGTCTGGCCGGTAACCGGTTCATCGAGCGTGCCGTTATCGACGAGGTCATTTACGAACTGATGAACCTGTCCGGGCAGGAGTACGTGGACATCTACGCGGCGACACTCAAACAGGCTGATGTGCCTATGAAGCGGGATGAACAAGGTCCGCCAGCGGTGCGGATTCCCGAGACCGCCGCAGGCTAGTGGTCGCGGGCGCCAGTGCCAGGCCTGCAACGGCGATGACTGCCAACGCCCACCACACATACGAAATTCCGAATAACTGACGCCACCACGACGCCGCGGCCTCGCGGTGCTCGGGCAGGAGTTCGATCGGTGTCCACACCATGAGGGCCGTCCCGGCCGCACTGACCACACCCAGTGCGACAGTGCGGTATCGGTAGGCGAGCACCGCGGTGACGATGATCGTCGGCAGTGCCCATACCCAGTGATGCGACCAGGACACCGGCGAGACCACCAGGCCGAACATTGCCACGCACATCACCGCCAGGGTCGGCTCCCCGGCAGCCAGGACTCGCCGCACCGCCCAGACCGTCAGCCCCAGTACGGCTAAGCAGGCCAGGACCCACAACGCGACTCCGGTGCCCTGACCCAGCTCAAGTCTGGCCAGCGCGCCGGCAGCGTTCTGATTGGTGTTGAAGGCGGCGGCACCGATGCGGTCGGTGTGAGCCACGGTAGAGGTCCAGTACTCCCACGAGTCGCGCCAGGCCAGAACGAATCCGATCCCCGTGGCGACCAGGAACGAAGCCATCGCGGTCAGCGCCGTCCTGACGTCCCGGCGCACCACGAAGTACAGCAGGAACACCGCAGGGGTCAGCTTCAACGCGATCGCCACGCCGAGTAGCAGACCTCGCGGCCACGGAGTTCGGCGCGGAACGCAGTCGGCGATCACCAGGGTCATCAGGACCACGTTGATCTGGCCGAAGGAGAAGTTGGCCTGGATCGGCTCGAACCACATCACCGCACACGCGACGAGACCGGCGGCCAGCCAGCAGCGCTGCAGCCACCCTGGTGCGCCGCCACGGCCGGAGGCGACCGGCACCTGCAGGCGGGTCAGCACGATCCAGACCGATACCACCAGTAGCACGCAGGTGATCACCGTGATCGCCATGCTGGCAACTGACAGTGACACCAGTGCCAACGGGCTGAACACGATGGCCGCCAGCGGGGGATAGGTGAACGGAAGCTCCGGACCGCCGCGGGTGTGAAAAACGGCCCCATCGGCATACAGGGGCTGACCCTGGAGCCAGGCCTGCCCGCCCATCCGATAGACATCGGTGTCGATCAGGTAGGGGAGGTGGCGAAAGAGATGCCAGCAGGAGTAGACGACCACGACTCCGATGGCCACGGCGATGAGGGCTTCGCTGATCCGCCACACCGCGTTATGGAGGCGGTCCGACCGGCTCCGCCCCAAGAAACTGCCCCAGTCGGGCGACCGCCACCTGCTCATCTCCTCATCAGACTATCCGGACGACGGCAGTGGGCAGGCGTGGGCGTAAGTTTTCCAGGCGTGCCTGCAGCCGTGCACTTCGACGTCATCGCCCCGGGACGGGAGCCGTTGATGTGGTGCCTGATCTCGTTCATCCTGACCTTCTTCGTGACCCGGACGATTACCCGCTATATCCGTGCGACTGCCGGCCGGACCGGCCCGCGCAAGTGGTGGCAGCCGCACAACATCTCGGTCTCGTCTAAAAACGACGGCAGCGGCGGTGGGTTGCACATCCATCACGCCGTCTTCGGAGTGGTCGGGGTACTGATCTCCGGCGTCGCAATGGTGACCATGGCGCGGGATGGCACTATCCACCAGTTCACAGCGGCAGCAGTCGTTTTCGGGATCGGCGCCGCTTTGGTGCTCGATGAGTTCGCACTGATACTGCACCTGCAGGACGTGTACTGGACGGAAGACGGACGAACCTCGGTCGATGCGGTGTTCGCTGCAGTCGCGGTGGCCGGCCTGCTGATCATGGGCTTCAACCCCCTGTCGTTCTTCGATATCGGCATCTGGCGGGACGACACCTCGGTCCTGGCCCGCGTGACCGTGGTGGCGATGGCGTTGTTCACCCTGGCGATTGCCGTGGTCGTGTTGTTGAAGGGCAAGTTATGGACCGGCCTGGTGGGCATGTTCATCACACCGTTGCTGTTCGTCGGTGCCATCCGACTGGCCCGCCCGCACGCGCCGTGGGCGCGCTGGTACTACCAGGACAAACCCCGCAAGATGCACCGCTCGATGGAGCGTGAACGCTACCTGCGTCGGCCATTCGTGCAGGCCAACCTCTGGCTCCAGCATGTGATCGCCGGTGAGCCCCGCTTCCCGGCCGATACGGAGGTCGATGCCGAACTTGATCGTGAGATTCACGCCGCGCCGCCGCCGGCGAGCCGCGGTCAGCAGACCGCCACCCCGACGGACCAACCCGCGGTCAAGGCCGGGGGATAGGACCACGATGCGGTACTTCTATGACACCGAGTTCATCGACAACGGCCGTCTCATCGACCTGATCTCCATCGGTGTCGTCTCAGCTGACGGCCGCGAGTACTACGCGGTCTCCACCGAGTTCGATCCGGAATCGGCCGGTCGGTGGGTGCGCACCCATGTCCTACCCAAGCTGCCGTCGCCGGCCTCGCAGGTGTGGCGGTCACGGCGGCAGATCCGGCAGGACCTCGAAGACTTCTTCGGAATCGACGAACCACAGATCGAGGGCGAGCCGATCGAACTGTGGGCCTGGGTGGGCGCCTACGACCACGTGGCGCTCTGCCAACTGTGGGGACCGATGACCAGCTTGCCGCCGCAGATCCCCCGCTTCACCCGGGAACTGCGGCAGTTGTGGGAGAGCCACGGATCCCCGCGGATGCCGCCCCGGCCGTCCGACACCCACGATGCCCTGGTCGATGCCCGGCACAATCGGCGCCGCTTTGAGTTGATGACCACCGGCACTGATCTCGGTCCCGACCTCACCGACGGGGCTTCGACGCAGGTCGGCGACACTGCCAGCGGTGATACGTCGGGTTAGGACCCGGTTACCATAGGCGAGTGAACTGGACCGTCGACGTACCGATCGACCAGCTGCCGGCATTGCCGCCGCTGCCCGGCGACCTGCGCGACAGGCTGGATGCGGCCTTGGCCAAACCAGCCGCGCAGCAGCCGAGTTGGGATGCTGAGCAGGCCAAGGCGATGCGCACCGTCCTGGAGAGTGTCCCACCGGTGACCGTTGCCTCCGAGATCGAGAAACTCTCCGGCCAGCTTGCCGAGGTGGCCCGTGGCGAGGCGTTCATGTTGCAGGGCGGCGACTGCGCGGAAACCTTCGTCGACAACACCGAGCCGCACATCCGTGCCAATATCCGGACCCTGCTGCAGATGGCGGTGGTGCTGACCTACGGTGCCAGCCTGCCGGTGGTCAAGGTGGCCCGCATCGCCGGCCAGTACGCCAAACCGCGCTCATCGGATATCGATGCGCTGGGGCTGAGGTCCTATCGCGGCGACATGATCAATGGGTTCGCCGCCGACGCATCGGTCCGCGACCACGACCCGTCCCGATTGGTCCGCGCCTACGCCAATGCCAGTGCCACCATGAACCTGGTCCGGGCTCTGACCTCATCGGGTCTGGCGTCGCTGCACCTGGTGCACGACTGGAACCGGGAGTTCGTCCGCACCTCGCCGGCCGGGGCGCGCTACGAAGCGCTGGCGGCCGAGATCGATCGCGGTATGCGATTCATGTCCGCGTGCGGGGTTAACGACCGCAACCTCGACACCGCGGAGATCTACGCCAGCCACGAGGCCCTGGTCCTCGACTACGAGCGCGCCATGTTGCGGCTCTCTACCGAGTTCGGCGAGCCCCGGCTCTACGACCTGTCGGCTCACTACGTCTGGATCGGTGAGCGCACCCGCCAACTCGACGGCGCCCATATCGCGTTCGCGGAGGTGATCGCGAACCCGATCGGTGTGAAGATCGGACCCACGATGACCCCGGAACTGGCCGTCGAGTACGTCGAACGCCTTGACCCGCATAACAAGCCGGGAAGGCTGACCCTGGTCACTCGGTTGGGCAACCACAGGGTGCGCGACCTGCTACCGCCGATCATCGAGAAGGTGCAGGCCACCGGACACAAGGTGATCTGGCAGTGCGATCCGATGCACGGCAATACCCACGAGTCATCCACCGGGTACAAGACCCGCCACTTCGACCGCATCGTCGACGAGGTGCAGGGTTTCTTCGAGGTACACCGTGCGCTGGGTACTCACCCCGGCGGTATCCACGTCGAGATCACCGGGGAGAACGTCACCGAATGCCTGGGTGGCGCCCAAGACATCTCGGACACCGACCTGGCCGGGCGGTACGAAACCGCCTGCGACCCAAGGCTGAACACCCAGCAGAGCCTGGAGTTGGCCTTCCTGGTCGCGGAGATGCTCCGCGAATAATCCCGCCGAACGAGGTTTCAGCGTCCGATCAGGCCATGTAGGTTCACGCCGAGATTCCACCCTGCCATCGCCACCAGACCGGTGAGCACCAAGACGGTGAGTGTCCAGAATGTCAGCACGCGCCGAGATCGCTGTCGGACCCACGTGAATTCGTTGATATCGATTCCTGCGAATGTCTTTGCCGGGGAATCTGATTCATCGGTTTCATCGCTTGCGTCGGTGTCATTGTTGTAGACCACTTCGGTCTCGGCGTCATCGTTACGGGCTGCGCCAGGCTGCCAATCCTGTGGTCCGCGGGTCAGTTGACGGGTCGGGCGCCGAACGGATGGCGCGACGGCCGCGGCAGTGTGCTGCGCGGAGTTCTTTGGGGCCGGAACGCGGAACTTCGGCAGGTCCAATTCCCCGGCGATCGTGTCCAGTTCAGCGGCCATGGCTGAGGCGTCACCGAACCGGTTGTCGGGATCGCGGGCTGTCGCGCGGGCGATAAAGGAGTCGAATTGGCCAGGCACTCCGTCAATCATTGAACTGGGCGGGGGTACATCCTGGTCCAGGCGCTGGTTGGCGACGCTGATCGCACTGTCGCCCGAGAAAGGTGTCGCTCCGGTGAGCAGTTCGAAGGCCATGATGCCGGCCGCATACACGTCGGTTCGCGGCCCGGTGTCGCCACCGAGCACCTGCTCAGGCGACAGATAGGCGGCCGTGCCGAGGATGACACTGGTGGAGGTGATGCCTGCCTCGGCGACCGCGCGCACCAGACCGAAGTCGACCAGTTTCACCTCACCGTCATCGGAGATCAGCACGTTCTCCGGTTTGACGTCGCGGTGCACCAGTCCGCCGCGGTGTGCGACCCCCAGCCCGCCCAGCACAGGCCGCAGCACCGCCGCCACGGCGTGCGGCGGCATCGGGCCGCGTTCGCGGAGTAGTTCGCGCAGTGTGCCGCCGTTGATGAGTTCCATCACCAGAAACGGGTGTGCGGGATCGTTGCCCTGGTCGTAGATGGCAACCAGGCCGGGGTGCTTCAGACTCGCGACCGCCCGGGCCTCGCGATGGAATCGGGCAAGGAACTGTTGGTCACCGGCATAGCGGATATCCATCACCTTCAGGGCAACCGGCCGGTCGAGTCGGACATCGAGCCCGCGATACACCGTCGACATTCCGCCGGTGGCGATCCTGGCCTCGACGCGGTACCGGCCGTCGAGTAACGCACCGACGAGCGGGTCAGTCGTCACCGACCCATTCTAAGCTGCCGTTTCGTTGATGAGGTGCAGCGTGATTCTCGCGAGCCCGGTGAGGGATATGTCTGGTCAGCGCGGCGGAAGGGCCGTGGCCTGCTTTTGGGCTACCACCGATTCACAAACGCGGTGTGAGAACACGACCGGCATTCAGAGGTACCACAATGGGCCGCCGAAGCGTCCGGTGAGGGTGCCCATGTAGGAGTTCGCGGTGGTCGAGCCAGGTGAGAGGTAGATGCCGAATACCTTATTGCCGATGACAGTGTTACCGGTGGTGAAGGCACACGTACCGCCGGTGCAGAACGGGGTGTCGATCGGCAGCCAGTTTGCGTCGCCGTAGGCGATGTTGCCCTGGCCCAGCCCCCAGAGACCTAGGCCGAAGGCCGGTATGAAAGCCACCGATGCCTGCTGGCCCTTCTCGCCGGGTCCGGATTCGGCAGCCACGACGAAGCCGCCGGGAACTGGGCTGATGCCCTCGAAGTGGGTGTTTTCGCCAAGGTTCAAAAAGGTGAAGAGCTTCGGTGTGCCGAACTGACCGGAGGTGGCGTTGTAGGTCACGATGAACGCTTGCTGGCCGGGGCCCTGCACTGGCTGGCCGGTGCCACCGACCAGCGTGTAGATATCGCTGTGCTGACCGCCGTTCTGCCAGACGCCGTAGAGGGAGTTGCCGTTTTCCAGTCCACCCGATCCGAACAACCCCCCGGGGCTGCCGAGCAGGGTGAACTTCTGGGTGGCTTTGTTGTAGATGAAGCCGTTGCCGGTGGTTAGATTTTGACTGGTCCCATTGGTGGTGAGGTCGTAGGCGCCGACCACCAGATCGCCCATGGTGCTGTGCGGGAAGGTGTCCCATACGCTGCAGTTGTCACCTTGTCCGGTGCACGCTGAGACATTGCCCACGGTGTTGGTTCCGTCCGAGGGAACATCGAGCTGTGTCCAGGTGCCGCCAACTCCATTTGGCGGCCCGAGGTACATCATCCCGAGGGCGGGGGTGCCGGCTTCCTCTGAAGCGGAGTACACACCGACGGCTTCCACGCTTCCTTCCGGGATGAGGTCGGGGTTATATCGGCGAGTGTTAGGACCGTAGAACTGAGACGACGTGACGGTGACGCCGGGAAATGTCGGCGTCAGCAGATACGACGTCCCGGTCGCGGTGTTGTCGTCGACCGAACCGACGAAGAGCAATGACTGTGACGGACTTACGGGCAACGAATCCGGATTGCACGCCGTGCCCGATGGTCCGCAGCCGACGCCGGTGAGGACGACGTTGCGTCCGCCGGTCGCCCGCACGCCGGTGATTGCAAGGTCGGTTGCCACACTGTCGAGGATCTGTGCAAGCGTCACCGTTGCGCCGCCGACCCGGTAAGACGGGTAGGCCGGGGCGGAACCGTCTCTGGAAGCGGCGCCGCGGGTAGTCCGCAACGTTGCGGCTGCCGGGCGCCGTTTGGCAGCGGTGTCGGTGCCAATGGCGTTGGTGGCCGCGGCGGTCGCAGCCGGGCGTGCGAGCGATACCTTGGCTGAGCGGTCTGCCCCCGACGAAGAACTCGAAGCTGTACCAGTGTCGGTGTTGCCATCCGCGGAAGCCACCCCCGCACCGCTGATCATGGCCGCCCCGGTCAGCACCGCCCCAACGCCCACGCCCAGTGCACCCATGGTCGACCACACGTGGGGCTCGCGGCTACCACGACGCGATCGGCTGGGCTTTTTGGACGCCGACAACTGGTCCCGCTTCCGGGTCGGGTTCTCAATCGGTCCGGATTGTTCGTTCAAGGCAGTTCTCCAGTCATCCGGTTTAGCTCTTGGGCCGTCCACGACCATGAAGCGGGTTAAGCTCACGGGCCACACTAGGGGTCGGTAACTCTCCTCGCAATCCGTAAAACTACTGAATTTGTCAGCTAGCCGTTCGCCCCAGGGGCCACCGCGGCGTCACAGTAATCGCCCGGTCCCGGGTCGCCAGGTAGGCGCTGATCGGGGTTTGCCTGCGCCCCCGCGGTCCTACACTGATCGCGTGAGCACCATTCCAGCCAGTGATGACGTCCTCGACCCGGACGAACCGGTCTACGACCTGCCCACGGTGGCTGAACTACTGCGGATTCCGGTGACCAAGGTGCAGCAGCGCCTCCGGGACGGCCACCTGGTGGCGGTGCGCCGCAACGGCATCCCGGTGGTGCCCCGGTTGTTCTTCACCGACGCCGGAGAGGTGGCCAAGCCGCTGCCTGGACTCCTGGCGGTGCTCCGTGACGGTGGTTTCAAGGATGCCGAGATCATGCGCTGGCTATTCACCGCCGACCCGTCGCTGACGGTGACTCACGACGGTGTGCGCGAGTCGATGACCAACGCGCGCCCGGTCGATGCCCTGCACGCTCATCAGGCCCGCGAGGTGCTGCGCCGGGCCCAGGCCATGGCGTACTGACAGGCCCTAGGACGCTAAGCGATCGCGGCGCAGCGATTGCCACGCCGCGACGGCGCAGGCGGTGGCCAGTAGCAGGTGCAGCCACGAGTACATTCCGTGCGCGCCATCCGGCTTGAAGATCACCATGATCCATGTTGAGAACCCTGCGATGAGAGCGATCGCCGGTCGCGACTGGGCCAGCGCTGACACCACCGCAAGCGGCCAGGTGTAGTACCACGGCAGCGCGGCGGGTACGAACAGTACAACGACCAGCATCGCCCACGCGATACCCTGCAGCGCTTCGCGATCGGTATGGCGGAAACGCCACCACAGCAGGGGAAGTGACACGGCGATGATGCCGATACCGACAATGCGGGTGATGTCGAGGATCGCGTAGAAGCTGACCGGCATGAACAATCCACCGATCGCGTTGGTCAGGTTCGCGATTGCGGTGGGGATCGTCAGCCAGTTGATGATCTTCACTGAACCGGCCAGGGCGGTCAGCCAGCCGAGGCCGACCCCGGCAACCGCCGACAACACGGCGAACACTGCGACGAATGTCGTCACCGACGCCGCGGATGCGATGAGAAACGCCCGTAATCGGCTTCCCGCGAGATGACGCATCCACACCCAGACCATGAACGGAAGAGCAAGCACCGCAGTGGCTTTCACCGCTACCGCCACCGCGATCAGCGCTGCGCCCGCGAGGTGATGCCGGGAGAACGTGAGGGCAATACCGGCCATCATCAGCCCGACCATCAGCATCTCGTTGTGCACTCCGCCCATCAGGTGCACGATCACCAACGGGTTGAGAACGCAGATCCACAGCGCCAATGCGCCGTCAGCGCCGACGTGGCGGGCCACCCGCGGCGCGGCCCATCCCAGCAGCACCAGGCCGGGCAGCATGCACAGCCTCAGCAGCATGGTTCCGGCCACGACGTTATTGCCGACGATCATCGTCACGAACTTGGCGATCAGGATGAAAGCCGGGCCGTACGGCGCCGGTGTGGTCGTCCAGATCGAGCTGACGTTGTCCAGTAGGGAGTTCGGGTTGTCGATCGGGCCGACGGCGTAGGGGTCGAAACCGTCCCGCAGTAGCGCACCCTGGGCCAGATACGAGTAGGTATCGCGACTGAACAACGGCACGCTGAGCAGCAGGGGTGCCAGCCAGAAACCGGTCGTGGCGATCATGGTGTACTCGCTGACCCTGCCGCCGTCGAGTGTCCGCCGGCCCAGCCAGAGCCAGGCCACCAGTAGGCCGACGATGCCGATCCACAGCAGCGTCGACGACACCACCAGGCCATGACCGAATCGCAGCCAGGACAGTCGTAACGATTCCAAGAGTGGGTCGTGCTGCCGGGTGCTGCCGGCACCGACGCCGCCGAGGGTGATCAACGCCGCGCCCAGGAAGCCCAGTAGCGCCGGCCTGCCCTCATCAGCGCGCGCGAATGCGATGAGGCGGTGCAGTCCCGTCAGAGATGAGGCCGCAGTGGTCGGTGTGCCGGCGGACATTGGCCTAGGCCGACCGGTTAGCGGCCAATCCGGCGAGTTCGGTCAGACCGACCTTGGCCGGTGCGTTGATCGGTGCGCTTGACAGGACTGCCAGTGCGCGGCGGGTGAGCATATCGATGTGGTCCTCCACAGCGGCTAGCGCTCCGACCGATTCGATGACCGAGCACACCTCGCTCACCTGGGAGTCGGTCAGCTCGGTGCCGATCGAGGAGCGCAGCAGTTCGGCGGCTGCCGGGTCGGAATCACCGGCCCGCTCCAGCGCCTCGGCCAGCAGCACGGTGCGCTTGCCGGAGCGCAGGTCATCCCCGGACGGCTTGCCGGTGACCGCTGGGTCGCCGAACACTCCGAGAACATCATCGCGCAGTTGGAAGGCCACGCCCAGGTCGGTGCCGAATGCGCCAAAGATGCTCTGCACATCGGGCCGATCCGCAGCCGCGGCGGCACCCAACTGCAGCGGCCGAGACACCGTGTAGGACGCCGTCTTGTAAGTGTTGACGTTCATTGCTGACGCGATCGACTCCGCGCCACTGGACTCGGCGACGATGTCGAGGTACTGACCGCCCAGCACCTCGGTGCGGATGTCGGACCACACGCGTCGAACTCGCTGCCGGCCGTCAGCCGGCAGCTCCATCCCGGCCACGATGTCATCAGCCCACACCAGCGAGAGATCGCCGAGCAGTATCGCGGCCGAGCGGCCGAACTGTTCGGGGGAGCCGTACCAGCCCCGATCTCGATGCAACTCGGTGAAGTGCACATGTGCCGTCGGCATGCCGCGGCGAGTGGCGGAGTCGTCGATCACGTCGTCGTGGACGAGCGCGCAGGCGTGCAGTAGTTCCAGTGCGGAAAACAACCTGAGGGCCTCCGCGTCGACCCTGTCATCAGGACCGGGGGTTACCGCGCGGTAGCCCCAGTAGGCAAAGGCCGGCCGCAGTCGCTTGCCGCCGCGGAGCACGAAGTCCTCGAGGACGCCGATGAGACCGTCGTACTCGGTTCCGATATACGCGGCATCGGCCCGTCGCCCGGCCAGGTATCCGCGAAGTTGATCGGTGACGGCGGCGGCCAACTCGACGGCCGACGGAGCTGCTGCTTCGATGCTCAGCGTGGCGCCCCTTCCTGTTCGTCGTGCTCGGCGGCGGTGAACCGGGGCGAGGTGTCGCGGTCCCGCCAGGCCAGGGCTGCGATGAGGCCGGCCACGACGAAGGCGGCCAGCCCGAGCCAGAGCGCCGCTGTATTGAACGAACGGGTGCTGGGGTCGGTGTACCGGGATTGCGCGCTCATGGTGTTCACCACGCCCGGCTTGAGTGTCCACTCGACTACATCGGTATCCACGCGATCGCCGTTGGTGGAGGTCACCTCACCCGGGAAGGCCACGCTGAACGTCACGTCAGCCTCGGTGTCGGTGACGTTGGTGAGGTCGACCCGGCCCTCGAGCATCACCAAGCCACCCGCCCGCCGCAGGGAGATATCCACCCCGGTGGCGTCGCGGCTGAGGTTGGCCAGCTGAGGCAACTCGGCGAAGGAGAGATCGGAGAAGGTGGCCTGTGAGCCGACGTATCCGTCGGCGTCATAGGGCGATACCGCGACCTTCTGGCTGAACGACAGGTTCTGGTCGAATTGCGGGCCCCTGTCCTTGTCGTCGCGAGCCTTGCTGGCTGCGATGATCTCGCCGGATACCGCGTCATCGTCGGACACCGTGATCGAGGCGTGTACGCGCAGGCATCCGGCCGTCAGTGGCGCCGCGAGCAACACCAGCATTGTCAGGGCCCGCAGACGTGTGCGACGGTTTCGGGCCTGCACAGGAGATCGCACGAGGGGTATCGTGCCAGATTCGCATTACAGGGGCAGCGTTCGACCCAGGATGGCGAATGCCCGCGGGTCCCCGGCGAAGTGGTAGCCCCGGATGATATCGGTGAAGCCCAGTCGCCGGTACAGACGCCAGGCTCGGTTGTCCTCGCCGTTGGTCTCCGGCGTGGACAGCAGCACGTTGGCCTCCGGACGGCCGGCCAGCAGTCGGCGCGCCAGCGCCTCGCCCAGGCCACGTCCCTGTGCACTGGGATGAATGTGCAGTTCTGTCAGTTCGAAGTAGTCGCCCATCAGACGGACGATTTCGTCGCGGGGGAAGCCGACGCGGTGCAGGCCCCGCACCACCTGTTGCTGCCACCAGTGGTCTGCGGCGCCCTGATACCCGTAGGCCACCCCGAGCATGGGGGCGACCGCCAGGTGGTCGGCCGCCGGAATTTCACCCGGCCGGGTATCGGCCTCGACCGCCGCCACCGCCCGCCAATTGCGCCGCCGGGTGTGCTCAAGCCACATTGACGCCCGTTGAGACTCGGTGCCACGCGGGTAGCGCATCGCATCGATGTAGACGTTCAGCGCGTCGTCCAGGCGGCGCTTCATGTCATCGGGCGCCAGGTCGATCAGGAAAGTCGCCAACGCCTTCGATTCCCCCTTTCGGCGTCCGTAGCGGGCCTGTTGTCACATCGCCATTATGGTGGCGGCTGGTCGCGCCGCCCGGCCCGGTCATGACCAGGGTCTTACGGCCTCGGTGACCGGTGCCGGGGAATCGCCCGGCCGGGCTACACTTCAAAGTTCGACCTGCTGAATAACTGGCTGGTTGAACTGGGTGGTGTCAGGCACCGTGGCCTCGTATCATTTGGTTACCCAGCCCGGGTCTTGCCGGGCGGGAGAAGTTCACGTGTTGTGACCGGGCGAGTTGGGCAAGGAGGGCCGAATGCCACTCTCCGAGCATGAGCAGCGGATGCTCGATCAGATCGAGAGCGCACTCTATGCCGAGGATCCGAAGTTCGCCTCCAGCGTTCGCGGCGGAACTCTGCGGGCTCCTTCGACTCGCAGGCGCCTCCAGGGGGCCGGACTCTTCCTGCTCGGACTGGCAATGCTCGTCACCGGAGTCGCGGTTAAGGCCACCATGATCGGCGGCTTCCCGGCGTTGTCGGTGCTCGGCTTCCTGGTGATGTTCGTCGGTGTCGTGTTCGCAGTCACCGGTCCGCGGGCGCAGGGCGCACGCGAGCGTGGTGCCGCGCCGGGGAATTCCCGTCAGCGTCGCGGCAAAAGCGCCGGAGGCTCGTTCAGCAGCCGCATGGAAGACCGCTTCCGCCGCCGTTTCGACGAGTAGAAGCAATACCTGCGGGGCGCCGTCAGGTGGGCAGGACGAAGAACCAGTTGGCCCAGAGCACGAGAGCGGCACCCGCGATCAACGTCACGTAGGGCCACATTCCCGCCTTGCGCTCGCCCATATCGCCATCCTTGAGACCAAGTTCGTCTAGGGCGCCCTGGGGGAACTTGCCGCCATCCTGGATGTAGTGGCGGAAGGCGAACACCGGGATGATGAGTGCGGCGAAGATGAGACCGGCCCACAGCGCGGTGTTGTAACCCCAGGCCTTGGCGCCGGCCCCCAGGAACAGGGCGTTGACGAACGCCAGCACCGTGTTGATGCCGATCAGTACTGTGGGCGCCTTCCACGGACGTTCAACATGGCCCGAGTCCACGCGGTGGATCCAACCGGCGTTGAGGTTGAGGAAGTTGAAGATGATGTAGCCCACGTTGGAGATGGCCAGAACGAAGAAGTAGCCCTTAACGTCAGATGCCAGTGCCAGCAGGAACACGTTGAAGCCGAGGTCTGTCCACATGGCGCGGGTCGGTGCGCCGTGCGGGTTGATATGTGTCAGGTAGCGCGGCAGCCAGCCGTCCTTCGAGCCCTGGTAGAGGGTGCGCGAAGATCCAGCCATCGCCGTCATGATGGCCAGGAACAAGGCGAGGATCATCAGGATCACGAAGATCTGGGTCACCACCTTGCCGCCGCCCACCATGTTGCCGAGTGCTTCGCCGACGCCGGTGCCGTCGGCGATGCCGGGCTCCAGCATTCCCTTCTGACCCAGTACGCCCTGGAAGGAGAACGGGATCAGGAAGAAGAACACGGCGCACAGCAGCCCCGAGTAGAAGATGGCCTTGAAGGTATCGGTCCTCGGGTTCTTGAGTTCGCGGGTGTAGCACACGGCGGTCTCGAAGCCGTAGGTGGACCAGGCGGCGATGTAGAGGCCGCCCAGGAACAGCGTCCAGCCGCCCAGCGTCCAGCCTGCCGCGTCAACGCCTGAGTAGGCGGCGGTGGGTGGCACCAGGCCGGTGACGTTGGACCAGTCGATGGCACCGGTCAGGATCGGCACCAGGCCAACGAGCAGCAGCGGCACCAGCACGATGATGGCGAGCCACTTCTGCGCCGCAGCCGTGTTCGCGATGCCGCGATGCTGGATAGCGAAGATGATCAGCATCAGGGCAACGCCGATCAGGAAGGTTGCATTGAAGTGCAGGCCGCCAAGGCCCGGCACGTTGATGGTGAAGGCCTCCCAGGTGCGGATGGCGGGCGTGAGCGCGTCGACACCGCCCTGGGTGGCCACCGCCGAGATGGCGTCCCCTTCGGTAACACCGGCATTGGCCGCCATGTAATCGATCACGGACTGGGACTTGGCCGTGAACTGGCTGGCATGCGCCGTCACCCAGTCGACAACCATCTGCGAGTCACCTGCCGGAATGGGGAACAGCGCATTGAGGATGTAGCCCGCCGCGATAACCAGGCCCAGCGAGAGCACCGGGCTCCAGGCGAACCAGTTGCACCACACCGAGAGCGGCGCAATGAACTTGGAGTAGCGCAGCCAGGCCGTGGCGCCGTAGATCGATGCCCCACCCGACTTGTTGCCAAACATGCCGGCGATTTCGGCATAGGTGAAGGACTGTAGGAAGCCCATCACCATGGAGATGATCCACACGAGGAAGGCGAGCTTGCCTGTCGTGCCGGCGATCCCGCCGATTGAGAAGAGAACCAGGGGCGGCACACCTGCCGCGACCCAGAAGGCCCCCTTCCAGTCCAGAGCCCGAACGAGTTCGCCCGATTGCGCGTTGGTTGATTCGCCTGAGGTTGCTTTGGTTGCCACTTCGTCGTCTCCTCCGTTGATCCGGCTTGCGCAGGTCGCGGACCTTCCCGTTGAGGGGTGGGAGCGCGTCCCTGCGTTCGGGCGAGGCTCTGCGCTGGTTACTATGCCTCCAGAGCGGCCGTCGGGGCAGTGATTTCGCTGCTTTGCCGGTGCAGACTTCACCAGCCGCTGTTCCCCGTCTAACCCCCAGGAAACAATGTTTAATGTTGTTATGTCGTTGGTCAGGCGAAATTAGGCGATGGGTTTGATGGCCACGGCGTCGGACCGGGTGATGCGCGGACGTTCTCATCCAGGGACACGATGACGCTGAACGTGTTGCGACCTAGCATGGCTCCGCCTGCCAGCCGTATCTTGCGGCCGGGCGTGCGGACGCTGACACCCGGTGTCGAGCGGTATCGGGTGCCGGGTGCCGGAAGCGTGGTGGTAGCGGTCGGGGCCGGCGATCAGTTGCTGCTGACTGATATCGAGGGTGGTCAGCCCTGCGAATTGCTGTTTTGCGATATGTCCGGCCGATTCGATCCCGCGGCACTTGGTGCCGCCGGTGACAGCGATGCGGCGGGCCTCAAGGCCATGCTCGCCGGTGACAGTGAGGGAGCGGTACGCACCCTCAGTGCCTTGCGGCGGCGCAATATCGATCTAGGTCAGGCCCGCGCCACCCGACTGTTCGGCGGGCAGAGCCCGGCAGGTAACGCCGCAAGCCTCAGTGTTGCGCGTGATGGGCTGTTGACCGTCGCAGCACCGGGTGCAGACATGGCGCCCGAGGCACAGGACACCGCGACCGGCATCGAGCTACGAATCATCCGCGCCCAGGGTCCGGATGGAAAGACCCTCGATGTCTTGCCCGAACCGCTCGCCGATCCGCTGGAGGACATCCGGATCATGGCCGCCACCGCCAACGCCTATCTGGTGCGGGCGGGCGAGTGGATCCAGGTGATTGACGTATCCGGCCGTCAGTGCTCGGATTTTCAGGCGCTGGCTGCGCGCAAGGTGGACAGGGGCCTCGATTTCGCGCTCGACTCGACCGTCACCCGGACGCTTCTCGGGCGCAGTTACCCCACACCGGGGCTTCCCTCCAAAGCCTTTGACCGCGAATTCGAGCCGTTGGTTGAGGTCGTGCAGGACACGGTGGGCCGCCATGATGCCTTCGCCACGGCCTGCAACAGCCGCTACTACGACGACATGGGTTATCCGGGCCATATCAACTGCACAGACAACTTCAACCAGGCGCTCGCACCCTATGGCGTTGCCCCGCGAAAGGGCTGGGAGGCGATCAATTATTTCTACAACACCAATATCGACCACCAGAACCAGCTTTATCTCGATGAGCCGTGGTCGCGCCCCGGCGACTATGTGCTGATGCGCGCGCTGACCGACATTGTCTGCGTGTCCTCATCCTGTTCGGACGATATCGACGCGGCGAATGGCTGGGACCCCACCGACATTCACGTCCGCACCTATGCAGCAACCAAAAAATTCTCGAGAGCAGTGGCCCATCGCATGACACCTGACGCCGACGTCCAACTGACCCGTGAAACCGCCTTTCATCCGCGGTTTTCCGCCCTCACGCGCAACTTCACCGAATACCGTGGCTTCTGGCTGGCCACCCGCTTCAACAATGACGGGCCGATCAGCGAATACTGGGCCTGCCGTGAGAAGTGCGTAGTGCTTGATCTCTCGCCTTTGCGCAAGTTCGAGGTCACCGGGCCCGATGCGGAGGCGCTGCTGCAGTATTGCCTGACGCGCGACATTCGCAAGCTGTCAACAGGGCAGGTCGTCTATTCCGCCATGTGTTACGAAAATGGCGGCATGGTGGATGACGGCACGGTGTTCCGCTTGGGGCAGAACAACTTCCGCTGGATCGGCGGTGATGACTATTCCGGCATCTGGCTGCGCGAGCAGGCAGAGAAAGCAGGCTACAAGGCCTGGGTGCGCTCCTCGACCGACCAGCTACACAATATTGCCGTGCAGGGTCCCAACAGCCGCGAACTGCTGAAGGAGATCATCTGGACGTCGCCCGCCCAGCCCGCTATCGGTGAGCTCGAATGGTTCCGCTTCGCGGTGGGTCGTATCGGAGGTTTCGAGGGGCCGCCCGTGGTGGTCTCGCGCACCGGCTATACAGGCGAGCTCGGCTATGAGATCTTCTGTCACCCGAAGGATGCCGTCGCGGTGTTTGACGCAGTCTGGGAGACAGGCCAGAAGTACGGCATCAGCCCGATGGGACTTGAGGCCCTCGAGATGGTGCGTGTCGAGGCGGGGCTGATCTTCGCGAATTACGAGTTCGACTCGGAGACAGACCCCTTTGAGGCCGGCATCGGATTTACTGTTCCACTCAAAAGCAAGGCGGATGATTTCATCGGCAAAGAGGCGCTCGCCGGGCGCAAGGAGCATCCGCGCCGCAAGCTCGTCGGTCTCGAGATCGAGTCAAATGAAGCGGTGGGTCACGGCGACTGCGTGCATATTGGTCGTGCCCAGGTGGGGGTGGTCACCAGCGGCATGCGCTCACCCATTCTTGGCAAGAACATCGCGCTCGCCCGTCTTGATGCACTGCACTCGGCGATCGGCACCGAGGTCGAGATCGGAAAGCTCGACGGGCTGCAGAAGCGCCTGCCGGCGCGGATCGTGAAGTTCGCGCATTACGATCCCGAGAAGGCTAGGCCGCGCAGCTAGCCAAGGCCGTTCTGACAGGCGGACCTACCCCCGCGGAGCTCACTTGGTGCGCAGGTAGGCTTCCATCGAGTCGTCGAGTTCGTCTTTCCACGGCGTGTGGTGTTTGGGACTCATAGTGCCGGTGATCAACGAACGGTAAGCATTGTTCCGGTAGCCCATGATGTCATCCATCTTGTGGTGCTCCCAGTCCATGAAGGTCTTGTTGACGCCCTCAATATCGAATTGCGGATAGTCGGTCGCGCTGATCAGATCCTTCACATAATCACCCTGGAACCAGATCATCTGCTCGGCGTCAGCGAGTTTCTTCTCGCGCTTGAGCCACTTCTTCCAGTCCTTGATCATGGCATCGGCCTTGGGTAGCTTGATGCGGCCGAGAATAATGTCACGCACGTACCAGGCCTGTGCGTCGAACATGTTGAAGGTATAGAACTGATCCTGCATCCCGATGTAGAAGAAGCGCGGATTGTCCTGCCAGACAACGCCTTTGTACAGTTTCGCGGGCCATAGACGGTTGGCGGTCTTGAGACGCAGGTCTTCCGGCAGGAAGGGGAAGTAGTGCTGATATCCGGTGCACAGGATGATAGCGTCCACATCCTTGCTGCTGCCGTCCTTGAAGTAAGCCGTCTTGCCTTCGACCTTCTGCAGCAGCGGGCGCTCCTCGAAATTTGACGGCCACTTGAAGCCCATCGGGGCCGAGCGGTAGGTGGTGGTAACCGACTTAGCGCCATATTTCCAGCACTGAGAACCAATATCCTCTGCCGAGTAGCTTCGGCCGACGATGAGAATGTCCTTGCCCTTGAACTCCAGTGCGTCGCGGAAGTCATGGGCATGCAGCACGCGGCCATTGAATGCTTCCAGACCGGGGAAGAATGGAACATGCGGCGTCGAGAAGTGGCCTGATGCACAGATCACGTAGTCGAAATCTTCGGTGTACATCCGGTCTTTCGGGCGGTCATGGACGGTGACCGCAAACTTCTTTTTCTTCTTGTCGAATTCGACCATGCGGACCGGGGTGTTGAAGCGAATCCACTTGCGCACGCCGGCCTTCTTCACGCGGCCGGCGATGTAGTCCCCCAGCACGGCGCGCGGGGGATAGGACGCGATCGGCTTTCCAAAATGTTCCTCGAAGGTGTAGTCGGCGAATTCGAGGCACTCCTTGGGGCCGTTGGACCATAGATAGCGGTACATGGAGCAGTGGACGGGCTCGCCATATTCATCGAGGCCGGTGCGCCAGGTGTATTTCCACAACCCGCCCCAGTCATCCTGCTTCTCGAAGCAGACAACCTCGGGGATCTCGGCGCCCTTCTTCTTGGCAGACTGGAAGGCACGAAGCGCCGCAAGTCCGGACGGGCCGGCGCCGATTACTGCAACCCTGGTCATGATGTCTCCCTGGATGGTGGTGAAGTTCGTGTATATCAGTCTGGATAGATGCCGGGGCTGGTTGGCGTGCCGTCATCGTATTTCGACAGCCACTCGACAGTGGTAGGGCGGTAACGCGTCAGACCCTTGTAGTCGATGAGTTCGGGCGGCAGGTCACGCAGAACGCGGTGGAAGCGTCGGCCCCATTTCGGGATGGTGACCAGCTCCTCCATCTTGATCAGATAGCACCGGATCACGAACAGGATCGCATTGGAGCGTGGCAGGCGCCACAGGCTCTGCAGTTCGCAGCGCAGATGCACCTTGGTGCCGACATTCTCGTGCGTCACAGTGGTCCGGTCGGGTCCCCATTTGTAGTAGTTCTCGGGGCTGGTGTCGAGGCGCGGGTTGATGGTCATCGTCCAGTTGAGACGGCGGACCGGCTTGCCCTGCTGGAGATTGAGCAGGAACTTGAGTGCACGTTCGAATACCCCGATCTCGTGCGCCAGCGGCACGGGGCCGTGCCATTCGAAGAAGTTCATGCCGACGTCGAAATCCAGCGACCAGTCTGCCTGGGTCGTCACCATGCCGGCATCCATCCACAGATTGCCGTCGCGCTGGTCGACGATGCAGAAATCTCCCTGCGCCTGGCGCGTGATGAATTCCAACGGCTCCATCGGCAAGGTGGTGATATCACCGAAGGTGAAGGTCTGGTCGATGCCAAGTGGACGGTTGATCCAGTGCCAGCGGTCGCCGTCCTTGGTGAGCGAGAAGTGCTCGGGGTAGGCAGCAGCCTGGTGCTCCATCAGCAGTTCAAGGGTGTCCCATTGCGCGGCCATCATGTGTGGCAGAGCCTGGTAGCGGAGCGGATCTTCATTGAGCACCAGCGCGCGATCGCGCATCTCGGCCACATAGTGCTCATCGATATCGATGGCGTTGTTGTAGGCGTGGCCCACAGGGCCGGCCGGCACATGCGGCTCCATGTTCACCGCATACATGTATTTGTCTTCGTGGAATGGAAAAGGAAAGCGCCGGATGGTTTCCGGGCTGTTGCGGAAGGTGAAGTCGTCGCGGAAGGTTTCATTCCGGAAATCGATCGTCATACCGGTAGGCCTCCTAGATGTCGAGGGTGATGGCGTTGCCCCTGATGCGGGAGACGCAGATCATGATCTTGGTTCCGGAGGCCTTTTCGTCTGGCTCCAGGAAGTGGTCGTTGTGTTCGATTTCTCCCTCGCAGGAGACGACGGCTGTTTCGCACTGACCGCAGGCCCCGCCGCGGCAGAGATAGGGTGCTTCGATGCCGGCGGCTTCGACGGCTTCGAGGATACTTTGGTGAGGCGCCACATCGATCACGCGGTTGGCCCGCGCCAGCTTCACCTGGAAGGCCTTGCCGGGCGGCGGTGCCAGGAATTCCTCGGAGTGCAGATTCTCCGTGGGCCAGCCGTGGTGGCGCGCCGCATCCAGCACGCCGCTGATCATGCCCGGCGGGCCGCAGACATAGAGGTGCGTGCCGAGCGGCTGGTTGCCAAGAATGTCATCCACCGGGATGAAGAGCTTTTCCTCATCGCAGTAGATCTTGACGCGGTGCGTGCCGTAGCGCTGCTGCAGCGCTTCCCAGTAGGCGCCGTGGCTGCGGGTGCGGACGCCGTAGTGGAGCTCGAAGGCCCGGCCTTGGAGTTCCATCTGGTCCATCATGGCCATGAACGGGGTGATACCAATTCCGCCCGCCATCATGATGTGCTTCTTGCCGCGGTGATCAAAAGGAAAAAGATTCACCGGCTGGCTCAGGATCAGCGTGTCGCCTTCTTTCAGCGTCTCATGCAGAAACGCTGAACCACCGCGCGATTTTTCGACTCGCAGCACACTGATTTCGTAGCCACTGGTATCTCCCGGTGCAGACATGAGCGAGTAGGGGTTGCGGCGTAGCACCTGCCCGTCACGCATCGACACGATGACATGCGCGCCACCCGAGAACACCGGCATCGGCTGGCCGTCAAGGCGCTCGAAACGGAAGCGTTTCACCGCATCCGCTACCGGCGTGATCTTGGCCACCCGGACTTTCATGTCGGTGTTGATGGTTCCGGTGTTGGTCGTTCCGGTGTTGGTTGTTCCGGTGTTGGTCGTTCCGGTGTTGGTCGTCAAGGAAAGAGTTCCTCAGGCTGGGGGGCGGTGCCGGGTTCCTCGGCATCGATGTTGACACCCTGAAAAGCGCCGATCCGGCGCGAATAGTGATCGCGGACGAGAAGGGCGAGCCCACAACTCGTGCAGTCATAGGGACTTGTGGTGACGTTCTCGGTGATGCCCTTGCAGTGCACGCACTGCACCCGTCGTGCCGTCGAGCCGCGATGCTCGCAGTGCACCGAGCCTGGATCGATGCCATGGTTCAGCGCCACCTGCATCACCTGGCCGATGAAGCCCTCGGTTCCGGCGATATAGAGGCGCGTGCCCATATGGGCCCGGCTGAGCATGAGATTCAGACGGTTAAGCAACACCGGGATGGTCGGGGCCTGCCAGAACGTATCCGGACCCAGCGCGGTGAGGGCCTTGTCATGCTCGGCCGCGCGCGAACCGGCCGCCACGTAGAGGATGTCGGCGGCGGGCAGGAACATATCGCCGGCTCTGGCCACTTCATCGATCAGGGCACGCGCCCCCTCGCCCTCAATCGCGAAGAGGTGCCGACTGGCGTTGGGGTCCACATTGAGGCCGCCATACACCGGTCGACTCTTGATACCTTCAACGAGCATTCGACGTAACTTCTCTTAGCCGACTGCCGTGCGTTTCTTCTTCTCGGGGTCATCAAAGGTGATGGTGTGGGCAATTGCCTTCGCCTTCACATTCGTGCCTCGGATTTCCAGCGGCGTGCCCTGCTTCGCGTACGGCACGTCGAGGCGGGCAATGGCCATGCTCTTGTTGGTGAGCTTGGAGTAGCACGGGCAGGTGATGACACCGACCTTCTTGCCATCCGCCCAGATCTCATCGCCGAGGTCGGTGGGGCCGTCGGCGTCAACCAGCACGCCGAAGATCTTGAAGCGCTCCTTGCCCTTGAGCTTGTAGTGCTCCTCAAAACCGCGGAATCCGGTCTTGCCGGGGCTCACCGTGAACTCGAGCCCGAGTTCCCAGAGCGAGTCGCCGGGCGGCTGGTCGGGGAAGGGATACATCTGCGAATTGTCGTAGGGATAGAAGAGCAGGTAGCTCTCAACGCGCAGCATGTCCAGCACGCTGAAGCACACCGGGATGATGCCCATCGACCTACCCTTGTCGAGGATGGTGTCCCAGACCATTGGCGCATCCTGGCCGCGCACGAAGATTTCGTAGCCGCGTTCGCCGGTATAGCCGGTACGCGAGATCATTACCGGGGCGCCGAACAGTGTCGTCTGCATGTGGTGGAAGTACTTGAGGTCGCGGATGCCCGGCACGTGCTCGGCGAGAAAGTCGACGGCTAAGGGGCCCTGCAGGGAGAGGTCATGGAGGTCGTCGTCAAACAGCACGGCGACATTGCGGCCGGTGGCCGCCTTGACCACTTCTTCATGCCCCGAGCCCGAACCGTGGACCAGTAGCCAGGAGTTGGGACCCGTGCGAAAGACGATGCAGTCATCGGTGAACATGCCGCGGTCGTTCAGCATGCAGGCATACACCGACTTGCCGGGGTACACCTTGGTCAGATCGCGGGTGGTGATGTAGTCGAGCACGGCCATGGCGTGCGGGCCGACGACGTGAACCTTCTTGAGGCCCGATACGTCCATGAGGCCCGCTTTGGTACGCACTGCAATGTGCTCGGCATAGATGTCCTTGTCATAGGTCCAGGCAGTGCCCATTCCGCTCCAGTCCTCGAGCGCGGACCCCAGCGCTCGGTGGCGGTCGGCGAGAGCGGAAAATCTCCACGACAAAGGCATCAGATGTCTCCTTGTTTTCTGGACGGCCTCATTAGATCAGTTGCGGGTCAGCCGCATCTAACCTTCGGTGGCTGATGATGTGGCGGCAGCGCGCACGGCTCGGTGGTGACCCGGAGTTTTCTTGGACGAACCAGCGGCGGTAGCCGAAGAACCGAAGGCAGCAGCAGCCGCGCGACTTGCAGCCGCCGCATGCGCGGTAGTGGATGCGGCCGCGGCCGGCGGTACCGGATTGGGCGTCTGGAGAGCGGCAACAACCTGCCTGGTCGCGCTCTGGAGTTCGGTGAGGATGCTCGGCACGAAACCGGCTGCGAAGGACGCCTGGATTGCGGCGGGAGTTGCGCCGGTGATCGGGGCGATCTGCACACCTTCGCCGATGGTCAGATTCAGCAGCGTTCCGGGCACACCGGTGGGCCCGAGCAGGCCGTCGACCGCGGCATTCCAGGCACCCTGGACGTTGCCGGCGCTCAGTGCGGCCACCGTGCTGCTAGCGACTGCGACGGTGGAGGCCGCAACCAGCTGGGCCTGGGCCAGCGTCGCACCGATCAGGGTCGGCAGCGAACCTGCTAGGACGTTGAACACAGCAGTGGCGTTGGTGATCACGCCGGACGCAACGTAGGTACCCGCCGCCAGCAGCGTGGTGCCCGCCACATTGACCGCTGCGGCGAGAGTTGCCAAGGCGGCGGGAATATTCAACGTGATGGCCTGCCCGACGGCATCCCATACACCCTGACTGAGCGCGATGCCCGCTGCGGCCAGGGCATTGCCGGTGACATTGAGATAGTTGGAGCCGTTGATGCCCAGCTGGCTGATCATTGGCAGTCCGTCGACGATGCTTTGCGGAATCACGCCGACGTAGGTGAAGACGTTCGTTCCGAAAGCCCCATACGGGGGGTTCGTCGGGTCGTAGGGGCCAAGAATTCCAGGAACAATCCCCGGCAGGTTGACCGGCGGACCGCCGAACTCCGTTCCGAAATTGGCGCCGGGCCAACTGGCCGGATCAGTCACGTCGGACGTGCCGTTGAGGATGTACTGATTGGCCAGGTCCACCGTGCCCAGTAGCTGGGCCAGGGGGCTGTGGAAGCCGGCCAGCGCAACCTGCGCGACCGAGGGCAGCGGTATCGACGCCATATTCAGGCGTGCCTCTGTTACCGGGGTCATGACGATGGCGCCGGTGCCGACGACCGCGGCCGTCGCTGCGATCAACGGGGAGCGAAGTGAGATGTGCATGTGCCGGTCCTTGGCTCGTGGGCATCTGCAGCCCGACGCGCACAGAGTAGCCGGAGGGGAACGCCGAAGAGCGAAGAATGTGAGGAGGAATTCGGCATGACTTGTGTGATCCCGGGTGCGGGATCGGGAAGCCCTCGTGACCGGGGTCCCCACTCCTCCCCACCGCGCCCTGACCTGCACCCCAGGTGGAATTTTCGGTCCTGAACAGCACTTCTGCACCCCCGGTGGGGCGGGAAGTGGGGGACTGGGTGGGGGACTGCGACATTTTTGGCGGTTATAGTGGAGCAAAGTGGGGGAATGTGGGGTAGTGTGGCGCACAGCGGAGTGACGGTCACTCCGGGGTTCCAGGGGCAAGGAGATGTGCGCAGCATGTTTCTCGGCACCTATACGCCCAGGTTGGACGACAAGGGGCGGCTGACACTGCCCGCCAAGTTCCGCGACGCACTGGCAGGGGGGTTGATGGTCACGAAAAGCCAAGACCACAGCCTCGCGGTCTACCCTCGCGCGCAGTTCGAACTGCTGGCCCAACGTGCTTCCCAAACCTCGCGGAGCAACCCTGAAGCCAGGGCGTTCCTGCGCAACCTGGCGGCCGGCACGGATGAACAACACCCGGACGCCCAGGGCCGGATCACGTTGTCCGCCGACCATCGGCGCTACGCCAACCTCTCCAAGGACTGCGTGGTGATCGGAGCGGTGGACTTCCTGGAGATCTGGGACGCCCAGGCGTGGCAGGACTATCAGCAAACCCATGAAGAGAACTTCTCCGCGGCCAGCGATGAAGCCCTCAGCGACATCATCTGAGCCTGCGGCGCCGCCGCATGCCCGTGCAGCGTGGCCTCTGTCCGATTCGACCCTGACGTACTTCCCCGACGCCAGGTTCGCACAATCGGACAGGGACCTCGGTGCAGGGGGTGCGCCTCTCCAACCTGTGCCCTGTCAACGCGGGACCCATCAAGCCGGAGGATGCGTTGTGGCTCCCACAGATGAGTCGTACGGCCACGATCCCGTTCTGCTGGAGCGCTGTGTGGAACTCCTTGCACCGGCACTGACCGCACACGCGCCCGATGGATCCGGCGCGGTGCTGATGGATGCCACCCTGGGAGCCGGCGGTCACGCCGAGCGGTTTCTGCGCGCCTTTCCGGGAGTGCGGCTGATCGGGCTGGACCGGGACCCTGACGCGTTGGCGATCGCGGCGTCCAGGCTCGAGGAGTTCGCCGACAGGGTTCACCTGGTTCGCACCCGATACGACGGGATCGCCACGGCCTTGGCCGAAACCGGTCTTGCCGCAACGGATTCGGTCGATGGTGTGCTGTTCGACCTGGGTGTCTCCTCGATGCAGCTGGATCGCCCGGAGCGCGGGTTCTCCTACTCCCAGGACGCCCCGCTGGATATGCGGATGGATCCTGATGCGGACTTGACTGCAGCCGAGATCCTCAACACCTATGACCGTTCCGGGTTAACCGACATCCTGCGTCGATTCGGTGAGGAGAAATTCGCCTCCCGTATCGCCGGGTTCATCGTCGAGCGGCGCAAACGCCAACCACTGACCCGGACCGGGGAACTCGTGGAGATCCTCTACGACGCGATTCCCGCACCGGCTCGGCGGACCGGCGGGCACCCCGCCAAACGCACCTTCCAGGCATTGCGGATAGCGGTGAATGCAGAGTTGGATTCGCTGTCCGCGGCCCTGCCAGCGGCCCTGGCCGCACTGCGGCCGGGCGGTCGCATCGTCGTGATGGCCTACCAGTCCCTTGAGGACCGCATCGCCAAGACCACCTTTGCCGCGGCCACCGCCTCGCGCACTCCGGAGGGTCTGCCGGTGGAGCTTCCCGGTCATGAGCCCCGGTTTGTCGCGCTCACCCGGGGCGCCGAGCGGGCCGACGACGCCGAGATCGAACGCAACCCGCGCAGCGCACCGGTTCGACTGCGCGCCATCCAACGTGCTCAAGCCGTCGGTCACGGAGAGGACACCTGATGAAGATCGGCCGCAAGGCAGACGGCCCCGTGGGTCGTGGACAGACCCCGACAGGCAAGGTTGCACCCGCACGCCGACGAACTGCCGACGCCTCGGCACGCAAGCGCCACCCCGCCGAGGCGCCCACCCGCAAACGCCGACCCGCGGACGGTCCGGCCCGCGGCGGTCGGGCACGCTCAGCCCGCGAGTCACATGGCCAGCGTCAGGGGCCACAGACTGCGCCGGTGCCGCGGCCCGTCGATCGGACCTCCCGACCTAAGAGCACCACCCAGGCCAAGGCTCGATCCAAAGCTCGTAAAGCCAAGGCGCCCAGGGCTGTTCGGCCGTCGTTGCAGGAGCGGCTGATCCTGAAGTTGGATGGCGTGGATCTTCGTCCCCAGGCGCTGCTCGCTCGGATCCCATTCGTCATGCTGGTCATCGGAGCACTCGCCCTCGGGTTGGGTATCACGCTGTGGTTGTCCACTGCCTCCGCCCAGCGTTCCTATCAGCTTGGCAGTGCGCGTGAAGTCAACAGTGCGCTGGCGCAGCAGAAGGAAGCGCTCGAGCGGGATGTGTTGGAGGCGCAGTCCGCGCCCGCACTGGCCGATGCGGCCCGCAATCTCGGCATGATCCCCTCCAGGGACACCGCACACCTCGTTCAGGATCCGGCCGGTAACTGGGTGGTCGTCGGCATGCCCAAGCCCGCTGCAGGTGCACCGCCGCCACCGCTGAACACCAAGCTTCCCGACCCGACCCCTCCGGCGCCACCGGCCAAGCCGGCTGTGCTCGCCCCGCCGGTACCCAAGCCGGGCGCCTCCGCCGAGGTGCCACGAAGGATCACTCCGTCACTGCCGGGCTCGCTGCCGTCCAGCGGGGTTCCGATGCCGGCCGGCGCAGAGGTTCCCGTCCTGGTCCCGTCGGTGGCAGGTCAGGGCGTCGCGCATGCGCCCATCGGCGTGACGCTGCCCGGCCCGCCCCCGCTGCCGGGACCGGCGGCGGTACTGCCCTCGGGTGACACGCTGGCGATCACGCCTGCCGCACCAGTGGTACTTCCAGTGCCTACAGTTGCGGCTGTGCCTGTTGTGCCTGTTGTGCCTGCTGTGCCTGATGTTGCCGCTGGGGTAGTCCCCGTGGGACCGGCGCAGTGAGTCGAGCCAACAGGTCCGCTTCGCGTCCGACTGCTCGCCGAGGGCGGGTGCGGGCGAGTGCGACTCAGCCGGTGACTGCGGGAGAAGGCCGGTTTGCGAAGGCTCGTCGCACCCGCGCGGTGACCGAAACCGATTCGTCGAGTGCCTCGTTCGTCTACCGCTACCGGGTTGGCAATGTCGTTATCTTCCTGGCGCTCATGGTGGCGGCGGCGCAGCTGTTCAACCTGCAGGTGCCTCAGGCGGCGGGTCTGCGCGCCCTGTCGGCTGGCCAACTGAAGGTCACCGACGTTGAAAAGGCGGTGCGGGGCACCATCATCGATCGCAACCTCAGCGAGTTGGCCTTCACCACCGAGGCGCGGGCCCTGACGTTCCAGCCCGTCAAGATCCGCAAGCAGCTTGCCGAAGCCAAGCAGAAGTCACCGAAGGCGCCCGATCCGGATCAGCGGCTGCAGGAGATCGCCAAAGACATCTCCGGCAAGCTGAACAACTCCCCGGACTATGCCAGTGTTCTGAAGAAGCTGCGCAGCAACGAGACTTTCGTCTACCTGGCGCGAGCGGTCGATCCTGTTGTCGCCGAGGCGATCTCGAAAAAGTTCCCCGAGGTCGGTGCTGAGCGTCAGGATATTCGCCAGTATCCCGGCGGCTCACTGGCCGCCAACGTCGTTGGCGGAATCGATTGGGACGGCCACGGTTTGATGGGCCTCGAGGAGTCGATGGACTCGGTGCTGGCCGGGACCGATGGATCGGTCACCTACGACCGGGGCTCTGACGGCGTGGTGATCCCGGGCAGTTACCGCAACCGCCACGAAGCCGTCGACGGATCGACTGTGCAACTGACCCTCGACAACGACATCCAGTACTACGTCCAGCAGCAGGTCCAGTTGGCCAGGGATGCCTCGGGTGCCAGAAATGTCTCTGCTGTGGTGCTCGACGCCAAGACCGGCCAGGTGCTCGCCATGGCCAATGACAACACCTTCGACCCCAGTCAGGACATCGGACGACAAACTGATAGGCAGAACGGCAATCTGCCGGTGACGTCGCCGTTCGAGCCAGGCTCAGTGAACAAGGTGGTGACCGCGGCGTCGGTCATCGAGTACGGACTGACCAACCCCGATGAGGTGCTCTCGGTACCCGGTTCCATCGACATGGGCGGAGTCAACGTCCGTGATGCGTGGGGCCACGGAGTGATGCCCTACACCACGACCGGAGTATTCGGTAAGTCGTCCAACGTCGGCACACTGATGCTCGCCCAGCGCCTCGGCCCGGAGCGCTACTACGAGATGCTGGGTAAGTTCGGACTCGGCCAGCGCACCGGCGTGGGCCTGCCGGGGGAGAGCGCGGGTATCGTCCCACCGATTGATCAGTGGTCAGGAAGTACATTCTCCAATCTACCGATCGGACAGGGTCTGTCGATGACCCTTCTGCAGATGACCGGCATGTACCAAACCATCGCCAACGATGGCCTGCGAATCCCACCGCGGATCGTCAAAGCCACCATCGCTCCGGATGGGACTCGTACCGAAGAGCCGGAACCCAAAGGCATTCGGGTGGTTTCGCCGGAAACCGCGCGCACGGTTCGCAATATGTTGCGCGCGGTCGTTCAGCGCGACCCGATGGGTGTGCAGCAGGGCACCGGGCCAGCCGCCGCCGTCGATGGCTACCAGGTCGCGGGCAAGACCGGCACCGCCCAGCAGATTAATCCGGGCTGCGGTTGCTACTACGACGACGTCTACTGGATCACCTTCGCCGGGATGGCTCCGGCAGATGACCCTCGCTACGTCATCGGCATCATGATGGACGCGCCGTCCCGGAATGCCGATGGCACGCCCGGCCATTCGGCTGCACCGCTATTCCACAACCTCGCCGGTTGGCTGCTGCAACGCGAGAATGTTCCACTCTCAGCGGATCCGGGGCCGCCGCTGACGTTGCAGGCCGCCTAAGGCACCGGGGCGCCCCTGCTCGGTAGGGTGACTAGCCGACCGGGCAGACGGCCGACGGGAGGTGATCGGCGGTGAGCAGTGCCTCAAGACCCCGCGTCACGCCTGGCCTGACGTTGCCGACGCTGGCAGCCCGAGTGGGCGCGGTTCCCGCCGACGGCCCGGCCCTGCCTGACGTTCGAATCAGCGGAGTCACCCTGCGCGCTCAGGACTCGGTTTCCGGTGACCTGTTCGCCGCGCTGCCAGGGGCATCCACGCATGGCGCCCAGTACACCGGCGCGGCCCTCGACGCCGGTGCGGTGGCCGTACTCACCGACGCCGACGGCGCGGCGATGATCCATCGCCTGCTCGGTGATCCGGCGCCGGTGCCGATCCTGGTGCATCCCGCGCCGCGTTCGGTCCTCGGGGTGCTTGCTGCTGACGTCTACGGGCACCCGTCGAATCGCGTCGTCGTACTGGGAGTGACCGGCACGTCCGGCAAAACCACGACCGCGCACCTGATCGAGGCCGGGTTGCGTGCGGCGGGCCGGACCGCGGGATTGATCGGCACCGTTGGTGTGCGGATCGCCGGGGAGGATGTGCCGAGCGCGTTGACCACCCCGGAGGCGCCGGCACTTCAGGCTCTGCTCGCGGTGATGGCAGAGCGCGGCGTCGACACCGTGGTAATGGAAGTGTCCAGCCACGCACTCGAACTCGGCCGGGTGGACGGAATCCATTTTGCCGTAGGCGGTTTCACCAATCTCTCCCGCGACCATCTGGACTTCCATCCGACGATGCAGGCCTACTTCGACGCCAAGGCCCGACTGTTCGATCCCTCCTCGCCGCTGCATGCGCACCGCGCCGTGGTGTGTGTTGACGATGAAGCGGGTCGGGCGATGGCGCGTCGCGCTACCGACGCCGTCACCGTCAGCACCGTTGGCCAACCGGCGGATTGGCGCGTCGAGGATGTCGTCAGCCTCGACGGCGACCCTCGAAGCGGCCTTCAGGAATTCACTGCGGTGGATCCGGCGGGCGTGCATCATCGGTTGCGCATCCGGCTGCCCGGCCGCTACAACGTCGCCAATGCGCTGCTGGCGCTTGCCATGCTGGACGCCATCGGGGTCTCACCCGAACAGGCCGCGCCCGGATTGCGCACGGCGTCGGTTCCCGGCCGCCTCGAGGTCATCGAGCGCGGTCAGGACTTCCTCGCCATCGTCGACTATGCGCACAAACCCGGCGCGCTGCGCGCGGTGCTGGAAACCCTGCGTCGACCGGGGTCGAGGCTCGCCGTGGTCTTCGGCGCCGGCGGCAATCGTGATCCCGGTAAACGTGCACCGATGGGTGCCGTCGCGGCCGAACTCGCCGACCTGGTGGTCGTGACCGACGACAACCCCCGGGATGAGGATCCGGCCGCTATCCGGGCCGCCATCGTGGCCGGTGCCACCGCAGCCCGGCGTGAACCCGCTGCCGATATTGTCGAGATCGGCGATCGGTACGAGGCGATAGTCCACACCGTCGGCTGGGCGCGCCGTGGCGACGTGGTGGTGATCGCCGGTAAGGGACATGAGACCGGGCAGACGCGCGGGGGACGGACCCGACCTTTTGACGATCGCGACGAACTGGCCCGTGCCCTCGATGGCCGCGGAGATCCGCGGTGATCGATCTGACGCTGGCGCGGATAGCTGAGATCGTCGGCGGCCGACTGTCCGATATCAGCATCGGCGATGCCGAGGCGACGCGTGTCACCGGCACCGTCGAGTTCGACTCGCGGTCCATCACGCCGGGCGGGCTTTTCCTTGCTCTGCCCGGTGCGCATTCGGACGGCCACGACTTCGCCGGGGCCGCCGTCGAGGCCGGGGCGGTGGCCGTGCTGGCTGCCCGGCCGGTCGGCGTGCCTGCGATCGTGGCGCCTGCGGCTACCGCCGCGGACGCCGGCGCTGGCGTGCTTGAGTATGACGCCGACGGGTCCGGGGCAGCAGTGCTGGGCGCGCTGGCCAGGCTCGCCGGCGCGGTGGCCGCCGACCTGGTGGCCGGTGGGCTGCGGATCGTCGGAATCACCGGATCTTCGGGAAAGACATCTACCAAAGATCTGATCGCCGCGGTGCTGCGACCGCTCGGCGAGGTGGTGGCCCCGCCGGGTTCGTTCAACAACGAACTCGGCCACCCGTGGACGGTGCTGCGGGCCACTGAGCGGACCGACTTCCTCGTGCTGGAGATGTCAGCCCGGCATGCCGGCAATATCGCCGCGCTGGCCCGGATCGCACCGCCGGCCATCGCGGTGGTGCTCAATGTCGGCACCGCCCACCTCGGCGAGTTCGGCTCCCGCGAGATGATCGCTGCGACGAAAGCCGAACTGGTACAAGCAGTTCCAGCCTCGGGCGTGGTGATACTGAACGCTGATGACCCGGTGGTTGCCGCGATGGCGGCCCAGACCTCCGCACGGGTCGTGACAGTGGGACGATCCGAGACCGCGCAGGTGCGCGCCGAGGACATCACACTCGATGAACTGGCCCGGCCGAGCTTCACGCTGAGCGCACCCCAGGGCGCAATCGCAGTGCAGTTGGCCCTGCACGGCGAGCACCACGTGAGCAATGCGCTGTGCGCGGCGGCGGTCGCGCTCGAATGCGGGGCGACCCTGCAGCAGGTGGCGTCGGCGCTGGCCGCGGCCAGCGCCGCGTCCCGGCACCGGATGGAGGTGCACAGCCGCGCTGACGGGGTGCGGATCATCAACGACGCCTACAACGCCAACCCCGACTCCATGCGCGCCGGGTTACAGGCGCTGGCCGCGATGTCTCGGCCATCCGGCGGTGTCCGGCAGCGCAGTTGGGCGGTTCTCGGAGAGATGGGAGAACTCGGCGAGGACTCAATAACAGAGCATGACCGCATCGGCCGGTTGGCAGTGCGATTAGATATCAACCGTCTCGTCGTCGTCGGAAGTGGGAGGCCTATGAGCGCCATGCACCACGGGGCGGTGATGGAGGGCTCCTGGGGGTCGGAGTCGACGATGGTGGCCGACGCCGCCGCCGCACTGGCGCTGCTGCGGGCTGAACTCGAGCCAGGCGACGTTGTCCTGGTCAAGGCGTCCAACGCGGTAGGCCTTGGCGCGATCGCTGATGCGCTGCTCAGCGACCCCGCGCCTGCGGATGGGCGCGGATGAGGCTGATCCTCGTCGCCGTCGGCATATCGCTTGCGGTGTCGATCCTGCTGACTCCGACGCTGATCCGGCTGTTCACCCGGCAGGGCTTCGGCCAGGAGATCCGCGAGGACGGTCCGCCCTCTCACAAGACCAAGCGCGGCACCCCGTCAATGGGCGGGGTCGCGATCCTGGCTGGTATCTGGGCCGGTTACCTGGGTTCCCACCTGATCGGGATCGCGTTGGACGGGGAGGGTCCCTCAGCCTCCGGGCTACTGGTGCTCGGGCTGGCGACGGTACTGGGCGGGGTGGGGTTCCTCGACGACCTGATCAAGATCCGACGGTCGCGCAATCTCGGCCTGAACAAGACCGCGAAGACGATCGGTCAGATTACCGCCGCGCTGTTATTCGGGGTTCTGGTGCTGCAGTTCGCCAATCCCGACGGACGCACCCCGGGCAGCGCCCAACTGTCCTATGTCCGCGAGATCGCCACCGTGGCACTGCCGCCGGCGCTGTTCGTGCTTTTCGTCATCGTGGTGGTCAGCGCCTGGTCGAACGCAGTGAACTTCACCGACGGTCTCGATGGCCTGGCGGCCGGCTGTATGGCCATGGTCAGTGCCGCCTATGTGCTGATCACCTTCTGGCAGTTCCGTAACGCCTGTGCCACGGCTCCGGGCTTGGGCTGCTACAACGTCCGCGACCCACTGGACCTTGCGTTGATCGCCGCCGCCACCGCCGGAGCGTGTATCGGGTTTCTGTGGTGGAACGCCGCTCCGGCAAAGATCTTCATGGGCGACACCGGGTCGCTCGCGCTGGGCGGCATCATCGCCGGGTTGTCCATCACCAGTCGAACCGAGGTGCTCGCAGTCGTGCTCGGTGCGCTGTTCGTCGCTGAGGTCACCTCGGTTGTGGTACAGATCCTGGCCTTCCGCACCACCGGGCGGCGGGTGTTCCGGATGGCCCCCTTCCACCACCACTTCGAACTCGTCGGATGGGCCGAAACAACCGTGATCATCCGCTTCTGGCTGCTTACGGCTATCGCGTGCGGGCTCGGGGTCTCGTTGTTCTATGGCGAGTGGCTAAGTGTCGTCGGGGATTGAGTCGTCGGGGACTGGGCCATCGGTGACTGACGTGCCAGCCGAACCCTCACCGCTGGCCGCGGGCGCGCGAATCCTGGTGACCGGTGCGGGAATCACCGGCCGCGCGGTGGTGAGCGCACTGTCCTCCTGGGATCTGGACGTGCTGGTGTGCGATGACAATGTCGTCGCACTGCAGGGGATTGACGGAGCCGACACCATCAGTCCGGCCGACGCGATCGACCGGGCGGCGCAATTCGACCTGGTGGTCACCAGCCCTGGCTTCCCCCCGACCGCGCCGGTACTCGCCGCCGCGGCGGCGGCACGCGTCCCGATCTGGGGTGACGTTGAACTCGCCTGGCGACTGGATGCGGCCGGTTGTTACGGCCCGCCGCGACGATGGCTGGTGGTGACCGGGACGAACGGTAAGACCACGACGACGTCGATGCTGCACGAGATGCTCATCGCAGACGGGCGTGCTGCGGTCCTGTGCGGCAATATCGGCGAACCCGTTCTCGATGTGCTGGCGCGGCCATCGGATCTGCTCGCCGTCGAAGTGTCCAGCTTTCAGCTGTTCTGGTCGTCCTCGCTGCGGCCCGAGGCCGGTGTGGTGCTCAACGTCGCCGAGGACCACCTGGATTGGCACGGCAGCTTCCGCGCGTACGCCGCGGCCAAGGCCCGTGCTCTCGACGGGCGGGTGGCGGTGGTGGGATTCGATGACCCGGCGGCGACCGCGCTGCTGCCGGGAGCGGCGGCCGGGGTGAAAGTCGGCTTCCGGTTGAGCGAGCCGGCCGTCGGCGAATTGGGGGTATGCGATGGCATGCTCGTGGACCGCGCGTTTGCCGATGATCTGGCGCTGGCCCCGGTCGGGTCCATTCCGGTGGCCGGTCCGGTCGGTGTGCTCGACGCACTCGGGGCGGCCGCCCTGGCCCGCGCGGTCGACGTGCCCGCCGCCGCGATCGCCGCCGCGCTTGCCGGATTCCAGGTTGGTCGGCACCGGGCCGAAGCGGTGGGCGTGATCGGCGGGGTGCCCTACGTCGATGACTCCAAAGCCACCAACCCGCACGCCGCGCAGGCCTCGATCCTGGCCTTCCCGCATGTGGTCTGGGTGGCTGGTGGCCTGCTCAAGGGCACATCCGTCGATGACACGGTGGCGCGGATCGCTGACCGCCTGAGCGGCGTCGTACTGATCGGGCGCGACCGCGCGGCATTTGCCAAGGCGTTATCGCGACACGCGCCCGATGTCCCGGTCATCGAGGTGAGGACGCGGGAGGATGCTGGGATGCATGAGACCAACGAGTCGGGTGTTGCTAGTGGGACTCGCGTGATCGAAGCGGCCGGCCCTGGTCTGGGACTGCGGGTGATGACCGAGGTCGTCGCCGCAGCGGCCAGCCTGGCGCGGCCCGGCGACACGGTGCTGTTAGCCCCGGCCGGTGCATCGTTCGACCAGTTCGCCGGCTACGGCGACCGTGGGGATGCGTTCGCGGCTGCGGTTCGCGCCGCGGCGCGGTAGCAGGGTGGGAAACGTGCTGTCCCGGCTGATGCGCCGGGGCACCGGGGCGACTGATGCCGGACCGGTAGCGGCCGTCGGGTCGGTCCCCGCGGGGGTAGGGCCGAAGTTTGAACCGTACAGAAGGTTCTTTGACTGGCTGTCCCGGCCGATGACCTCGTTTCACCTGATGGTCTCGGTCGCGGGATTGCTGACCACGCTGGGTCTGATCATGGTGCTGTCGGCCTCCGGCGTGCACTCCTACGACGAAGACGGCTCGCCCTGGTCGATCTTCTTCCGCCAGCTGCTCTGGGCGGCGGTGGGTCTGTTCGCGTGCTGGTTCGCGTTGCGACTGCCGGTCCGCTTCATGCGCGGCACC
The DNA here is from genome assembly GCA_037138615.1 of Mycobacteriaceae bacterium. Lineage (GTDB taxonomy): Bacteria > Actinomycetota > Actinomycetes > Mycobacteriales > Mycobacteriaceae > Mycobacterium. The sequence continues at coordinate 94,568 of JBAXIA010000001.1, forward strand.
GCGTTCTTCGCCTTCTCGGTCACCATCGTGATGTTGGTCATGGTGTTGATCCCCGGTATCGGCCACGTCGCCAACGGAACCCGCGGCTGGTTCGTGATCGGCGGTTTGTCCATGCAGCCCTCCGAGCTGACCAAGATCGCCTTCGCGGTCTGGGGCTCGCACCTGCTGGCCGCCCGGCGCATGGAGCGGGCCTCACTGCGCGAGATGCTGGTTCCGCTGATCCCGGCGGCGGTGATCGCGCTGGCGCTGATCGTCGTTCAGCCCGACCTCGGCCAGACCGTGTCGCTGGGTATCATTTTGCTGGCGTTGCTCTGGTTCGCCGGCCTGCCGCTGAAGGTTTTCGTCAGCTCGCTGCTCGCCGGGATCGCAGCCGCCGCCGTGCTGGCGGTCTCCGAGGGGTATCGGTCCGACCGGGTGCGGTCCTGGCTGGACCCCAGCGCCGACACCCAGGGTGCCGGCTACCAGGCCCGCCAGGCGAAGTTTGCGCTCGCCAATGGCGGCGTCTTCGGTGACGGACTGGGCCAGGGCACCGCGAAGTGGAACTACCTGCCCAATGCGCACAACGACTTCATCTTCGCGATCGTCGGAGAGGAGCTCGGCTTCATCGGTGCCTTCGGACTGCTGGCGCTGTTCGGCCTGTTCGCCTACACCGGTATGCGGATCGCCAAGCGATCAGCCGACCCGTTTCTGCGCCTGCTGACGGCCACCGCGACCGCGTGGGTGATCGGTCAGGTATTCATCAACGTCGGCTACGTGGTCGGGCTCCTTCCAGTCACCGGGATCCAGCTGCCACTGATCTCTGCGGGCGGAACATCAACGGCAACAACGCTGTTCATGGTTGGGCTGATGGCAAACGCGGCCCGTCATGAACCCGATGCCGTCGCCGCGCTGCGAGCGGGCCGCAACGACAGGATGAACCGCCTGCTGCGGCTCCCGCTGCCTGAGCCGTATGTGCCTACCCGGGTGGAGGCTCTGCGCGATCGGCTGCGCGCGCAGGATCGGAGCCCAAAATCCGCTAAGTCGGCCAAGACGACCAAACCGGCGAAGAAGGCAGCCAAGCGGCAGGCGCGCAATCCCGAACAACCCCGCGAGCGGGGCAGGGCGTCGGCTTCAAGCGCCGCGGGGCATCATGGAGGCGCCTCGCAACGGCGGCGCGCCACTGCCGCGAAGGGTAGGGCGCAACACGGGACCGGCCAGTCGCGGAGGTCCCGCACATTGGAAGGTCAGCGTCACGGGTGAATGTCTCTGGGGTCGACGGCGGATCGGGCCGCGGCGACTCAGGTAGCGGGGGCAGCACCGGGCGTGCACCCCAGGGCGAAATCCTGTCGGTCGTTGTTGCCGGCGGCGGCACCGCCGGGCACGTCGAACCCGCGCTGGCCGTGGCCGACGCCTTGACCGCGTTGGACCCCAGCGTCCGTATCACGGCCCTTGGCACCACTCGAGGCTTGGAGAACCGGCTGGTTCCCCAGCGTGGCTATCAGCTGAGACTCGTCACCCCGGTGCCGTTGCCGCGCAAGCTCAACGGCGACCTCATCCGACTGCCGTGGCGGATCCGAACATCTATCAGGCAGACCCGGGCCGTGCTCGATGACGCACACGCAGACGTGGTGGTGGGCTTCGGCGGATACGTCGCCGTGCCGGCCTATCTGGCGGCGCGCCGATCGCCGGCTGTGCCGGTCGTCGTGCATGAGGCAAACGCCCGCGCCGGGCTGGCGAACCGGATCGGTGCCCGCATCGCCCGCCGGGTGCTGGCCGCGGTTCCGGGATCGGGACTTCGCCGGGCCGAGGTGGTCGGCATGCCACTGCGCACTTCCATCACCGGCCTGGACCGGATGGCGCTGCGCGCGCAGGCACGGGCCCATTTCGGCTTCGCCGATGATGCCCGGGTACTACTGGTTTTCGGCGGCTCACAGGGGGCGGTGTCGATCAACCGTGCGGTCTCGGCCGCGGCGGCAGATCTGGCCGCTGCGGGGATATCAGTGCTGCACGCACACGGCCCGGCTAACACGCTGGAGTTACCGCCCCCCCGGGCCGGCGATCCGCCCTATATCGCGGTGGGATACCTGGATCGGATGGATCTTGCCTACGCAGCGGCCGACCTGGCCATCTGCCGGTCGGGCGCGATGACAGTCGCCGAGGTGTCCGCAGTGGGTCTGCCGGCCGTCTACGTTCCGCTGCCGATCGGCAACGGTGAACAGCGGCTCAATGCCTTGCCGGTAGTCGAGGCCGGCGGCGGCGTGCTGGTCGCCGACGCTGATCTGACACCTGCCTATGTCAGCAGCGACGTGGCGCGGCTGCTCACCGACGTTCCCCGCCTCGCCGCGATGACCGCCTCGGCGGCCGGGGTCGGCCATCGGGATGCCGCTCGGCGGGTCGCCGAGATCGTTCTGGATGTCGCGCGGGCCGAACGGACAGCTCGCCGATGAACCTTTCCGAGAGGTTGCCGCCCGAACTCCAGCGAGTTCATCTGGTGGGCATCGGCGGGGCGGGCATGTCTGGGATCGCCCGCATCCTGCTCGACCGCGGCGGGCTGGTGTCGGGTTCGGACGCCAAGGAATCGCGCGGCGTGGCGGCGCTTCGGGCCCGGGGTGCAGTGATCAGCATCGGCCACGACGCGGCCAACCTCGACGTGTTTCCCGGCGGCCCGACGGCAGTCATCACCACCCACGCCGCCATCCCGAAAACCAACCCCGAGTTGGTGGAAGCCCGTCGCCGCGCGGTTCCGGTGATCCTGCGCCCGGCGGCACTGGCAATGCTGATGACTGGTTACCGCACGCTGATGGTGACCGGCACCCACGGCAAGACCACGACGACGTCGATGCTCATTGTGGCGCTGCAACACTGCGGCTTCGATCCCTCCTTCGCCGTTGGCGGCGATATGGGGGAGGCAGGCACCAACGCTCACCACGGCAGCGGCGAGGTGTTCGTTGCCGAGGCCGACGAGAGCGACGGCTCGCTACTGGAGTACGCACCCGACGTCGCGGTGGTCACCAATATCGACGTCGACCACCTCGATTTTTTCGGCAGTCCACAGGCCTACACCGCGGTGTTCGACGCTTTCGTCGAGCGGCTCACGCCCGGGGGGGCGTTGGTGGTGTGCGCCGACGACCCAGGCGCGGTGGCCCTGTCCGAACGCGGTGCGGCGCTCGGCGTGCGGGTATTGCGCTACGGCAGCGGGCCAGCTGATGACTTGGCCGGACAGCTGGTCAACTGGGAGCAGCACGGAACCGGTGCGGTTGCCGACATCCTGCTTGCCGGTGAGTCCCAGCCGCGGACCATGCGTCTTGCGGTTCCCGGCCGACACATGGCCCTCAACGCACTGGCCGCTGTGTTGGCCGCCGCCGAGGCCGGCGCGCAGATCGATGAGGTGCTGGACGGACTCGCCGGGTTCGAGGGCGTGCGACGACGTTTCGAACTGGTGGGCACTGCCGATGGGGTGCGGGTCTTCGACGACTACGCCCACCACCCGACTGAGGTGCGCGCTGCTCTGACGGCACTGCACGAGATCGCTCAACAGGGCCCAACAGGTCACACAACCATCACCGGCGGACGCAGCATCGTCGTGTTCCAGCCGCACTTGTATTCGCGCACAAAGACTTTCGCGCGAGAATTTGCGCAAGCCCTTGAGGGTGCGGATGAGGTTTTCGTGCTCGACGTCTACGCCGCCCGAGAGCAACCGCTGATCGGGATCAGTGGCGCCACCATCGCTGAGCAGGTCGGCGTCCGGGTGCACTACGAGCCGGATTTCTCCGCCGTCGCCGCGAAGGTGGCCGCGGCGGCCAGACCGGGGGACGTGGTGGTCACGATGGGCGCCGGCGATGTGACTCTGCTGGGTCCGGAGATCATCTCGGCCCTGCGCGCCAAGGCCGAGCCGGGGAGCCTGCAGTGACCGATACCCCGAACGGCGAGGTGCCCGACGCCGATGAGCTGAGCGACGCCGAGGCGGCGGAGTCTGCCGACGAGCCAACCGAAGCCGAGTCGGCAGAGGACACCGAAGCCGAGTCGGCAGAAGACACCGAAGGCCCCCGCCGACGGGAGCGCCGGGAGCGTGCCGAGCGCCGGGTGGCCCAGCAGCGCGCCACGGCGATCGAACAGGCGCGTCGCGAAGCCAAGCGCAAGGCCCGCGGCGAGGTCGTGGCGGAGCCCAGGCGACTCACTGCGCGCAGCGTCAAAGGTCTGCGGCTCATCATCTGGTCGATCGTGCTCGCCGCGGCCAGCATCGCACTGGCACTGGTGCTGTACTTCACGCCGGCGATGGCGGCACGGTCGGTTGTGGTGATCGGGGTCGGGACGGTGACCCGCGAGGAAGTTGTCGATGCCGCCCAGGTCCGATTGGGCACGCCACTGCTCCAGATCGACACCGATGCGGTGGCAGACCGGGTGGCCGGTATCCGACGGGTGGCCAGCGCCCGGGTGCAGCGCGAGTATCCCTCGACGCTGCGGATCAGCATCGTTGAGCGGATTCCCATGGTGGTCAAGGATTTTCCGGACGGGCCGCACCTGTTCGACCGCGATGGCGTGGACTTCGCGACGGCCCCGCCGCCACCGGGATTGCCCTATATCGAGGTAGAGCACCCCGGTCCGGCCGATCCGCCGACCAAGGCCGCGCTCCAGGTCATGACGGCGCTGCGGCCAGAGGTGGTGGCGCAGGTGAGCCGGGTTGCCGCGCCCTCGGTCTCGTCAGTGACGTTGACGCTTGCTGACGGCCGGACCGTGGTGTGGGGGACCACCGACCGCACCGGTGAGAAGGCCGAAAAACTGGCCGCCCTGCTGACCCAGCCCGGCCGCGTGTACGACGTGTCCAGCCCCGACCTGCCCACGGTGAAGTAGCGCGCGGCCATTCGCCGCGGCCGTTCGTCGAAATTCGACGCGCGACACGCGGGCGCGCATCCCCAATCCGGTGGGCGCCGGTCATACCGTTCTGGATACGCGACAACTTGACATAACTCTAAGCCTGAGGTTGAGGTTGAGGGTTTGCCCGAGGGGTCGTTTCGCACCCGAGTCCGACCACGGAGGAAGACCACGCCGATGACCCCCCCGCATAACTACCTCGCCGTCATCAAGGTCGTTGGAATCGGAGGTGGCGGCGTCAATGCCGTCAACCGAATGATCGAACAGGGATTGAAAGGCGTTGAGTTCATCGCCATCAATACCGACGCTCAGGCGCTGTTGATGAGTGACGCCGACGTCAAACTCGACGTCGGCCGTGACTCCACCCGTGGATTGGGTGCCGGCGCCGATCCGGACGTCGGCCGCAAGGCAGCTGAGGACGCCAAAGATGAGATTGAGGAACTCCTGCGCGGGGCGGACATGGTGTTCGTCACGGCCGGCGAGGGTGGCGGCACCGGCACCGGCGGGGCACCGGTCGTGGCCAATATCGCCCGCAAGCTGGGCGCCCTGACAGTAGGCGTGGTGACCCGACCGTTCTCGTTTGAGGGCAAGCGCCGGTCCAATCAGGCCGATACCGGCATCGCTTCGCTGCGCGAGAGTTGCGACACGCTCATTGTGATCCCCAATGACCGGTTGCTGCAGATGGGTGATTCGGGAGTCTCCCTCATGGACGCATTCCGCAGCGCCGATGAGGTGCTGCTCAACGGGGTCCAGGGCATCACCGACCTGATTACCACCCCGGGCCTGATCAATGTCGACTTCGCCGACGTCAAGGGCATCATGAGCGGCGCAGGCACCGCGTTGATGGGAATCGGCTCATCCCGCGGGGAGGGCCGGGCGCTCAAGGCCGCCGAGACCGCGATCAACTCCCCGTTGCTCGAGGCCTCGATGGAAGGTGCCCAGGGCGTGCTGATATCGATCGCCGGCGGCAGCGATCTGGGGCTCTTCGAGATCAATGAGGCCGCTTCGCTGGTGCAGGACGCGGCCCACCCCGAGGCCAACATCATCTTCGGCACCGTCATCGACGATTCGCTCGGCGATGAGGTGCGAGTCACGGTGATCGCCGCAGGTTTCGATGCCAGCGGTGCGAACCGCAGGCCGATCATCATCGGCAACGGTGCCAGTGCGCCGGCTGGCTCGGCCTCCGTGATCACCACCCACACCATCGCGCCGGGATCGGCCGGCACACTGACCTCGGCGCTGTTCGACTCAATCGATCAGCGGGAGTCGGTGGGCGTGCCGGTGCACACCAACGGCTCGTCGGCATACGGCGACGATGACGACGACGTCGATGTGCCCCCGTTCATGCGGCACTGATAATCGTCGCGACAAGTCGGCCCCGTGAACGTTCGCGTTCGTCGTGTGACCACCACGCGGGTCGGCGGAGTCTCAGCGCCACCGTTCGACACGTTCAATCTCGGCGATCATGTCGGTGATGACCCGACAGCGGTGGCGGCAAACCGCAACCGGCTCGCCGCCGCCATCGGACTGCCGGCCGACCGGGTGGTGTGGATGAACCAGGTGCACGGTGACAACGTCGAGTTCGTCGATGCGCCCCGCGCCGAGGCATTCGACGCCACCGACGCCCTGGTGACCACCACCTCGGAGTTGGCGCTGGCCGTCGTCACCGCAGACTGCGTGCCGGTGCTGATGTCCGATTCACGGGCCGGCGTCCTGGGTGCCGCCCATGCCGGACGGGTGGGGGCGGCCATGGGTGTGGTGCTGCGCACCCTGGAGGCGATGCGGGCCGCGGGAGCCCGCACCGCGGATGTGTCGGTACTGCTGGGCCCCGCGGTCAGCGGCGCCAACTACGAAGTACCCGAGGAAATGGCCGCCGACGTCGAGGCCCGGCTGCCGGGAAGTCGCGCCACCACTCCGGGCGGCACCCCGGCGCTGGATCTGCGGGCCGGTATCGCCCGTCAACTGATCGAGGCCGGCGTGACCGCCATTGACGTCGACCCGCGGTGCACCGTCGCCGACCCGGCGTTGTTCAGCCATCGCCGCGACGCGCCCACCGGCCGGCTGGCATCGCTGATCTGGATGCAAAGACCGATCCCATGAACATGACCGACGGCCGGGTGGCCGAGCTGACCACCTCCCTGGCCGCCATCCGCGCCCGACTCAGCCGAGCGGCGGAGGCAGCCGGCCGCCCGGTGGAGGGGATCACCCTGCTGCCGGTGACCAAATTTTTCCCGGCCAGTGACGTGGCGATTCTCTGGAGGCTCGGTTGTGGGGCCTTCGGTGAATCCCGCGAGCAGGAGGCGGCGGCGAAAATCACGGAGTTCGGCAGGCTCGTCGGCGACCCGGCGGAACCGGGGCCCGTGCGCTGGCACATGATCGGCCGGATTCAGAGCAACAAGGCCAAAAACCTTGCGCGCTGGGCGGATACGGTGCATTCGGTCTATACCGACAGGGTGGTTTCCACGCTCGATAGCGCGACGGCAGCGGCAATGACTGACGGGCGAACCAGCGTGATGAGGGTGTTCGTCCAGATATCCCTCGACGGTGACCCCGAGCGCGGTGGCGTGGACATCAATGACCCGGGCGAGGTGGACCGGATCTGCGCCCAGGTGGCGCAATCCCGCTCCCTTGAGTTGGTCGGGCTGATGGCGATTCCGCCACTGGGCGCCGACCCCGACTCGGCATTCGCGGCCCTTGCCGCCGAGCACCGCCGCGTTCTGAGCAACCATCCCGCCGCGACCGAGCTGTCCGCCGGGATGTCAGAGGACCTCGAAGCCGCGGTGCGACACGGATCCACGTGTGTGCGTGTCGGTACAGCGTTAATGGGCCAACGTCCTTTAACGTCTCCCTGAGTAGTCACTCCAGTCACATACCTAACACAAGCCCCCACATTCACAGATACCAAAGTTGAAGCTTCGGAAGGGTCACGCGGATGAGCACTCTCCACAAGGTCAAGGCCTACTTCGGTATGGCGCCGATAGATGACTATGACGACGAGTACTACGAAGACGACCGTGACGGTGCCGGCCGTGGCCGTGGTTTCTCGCGTCGTGGTGAGCGATTCGCCAACGACGGCTATGAGAGCGGTTACGAGGGTGGCCGTTACGACGAGCGCGATCCCCGCGACTTCGGTTCCGGCTACGGCGACGATCGCGGCCCTGACTACCCGCCCACCGGCGGATTCCGCGTCGGCTACGGCGACGATTCCCGCATGCGCCCGCGCGACTTCGATGACATGCCGCGGTCGTCTAGGTTCGGCGCGCTGCGCGGCTCGACCCGCGGCGCACTGGCCATGGACCCGCGCCGGATGGCATTGCTGTTCGAGGAGGGCAGCCCGCTGTCGAAGATCACCACCCTGCGGCCCAAGGATTACAACGAGGCCCGCACCATCGGTGAGCGCTTCCGGGACGGCCAGCCGGTGATCATGGATCTGGTCTCGATGGACAACTCCGATGCCAAACGCCTGGTCGACTTCGCTGCAGGCCTGGCCTTCGCCTTGCGCGGATCCTTCGACAAGGTGGCGACCAAGGTGTTCCTGCTGGCTCCGGCGGATGTCGACGTCAGTGCCGATGAGCGCCGCCGGATCGCTGAAGCGGGTTTTTACAGCTACCAGTGATCCCGGGGGTTACGCCCCGCGTGATCGGTAGGCTAAACGAAAGCCGCAACTGGTTGGCTATGACCATGCCCGGCAATCGTCCCATTCGCTGCTAGTAAGGACCGGCTCCAGGTGGCGCTCGTATTTGAAGTCATTGGTTTCGCGCTGTTCCTGTTCTGGCTGTTGCTAATCGCCCGGATCGTCGTGGAGTTCATCCGCTCGTTCAGCCGTGACTGGCACCCGCGCGGTGTCACCGTGGTCATTCTTGAGGCCATCATGACCGTCACCGACCCGCCGGTGAACCTGCTGCGGCGGGTTATCCCGCAGTTGACCATCGGCTCGGTACGCCTGGATTTCTCCATTATGGTGCTGTTATTGCTGGCGTTCATCGGTATGCAGCTGGCTTTCGGGGCGGCCGCCTGAGCCCGGCCGGGCAGATCCGAGCCCGGTGGGGCGAAATCGTGAAAATCGCCCTTAATTAGTCGGTCGTATGCAACCGGCGGGTCTGGTGTGACAGGATGGGCGGCAGTTACAGTACGGAACTGCGAACGCGGGGCGCGTTCGACACTGTCAGGCGGTTGATCCCGCCCTCCAAGATCGGAAGGGGCAGAGAATGCCACTTACACCGGCCGACGTGCACAATGTGGCCTTCAGCAAGCCTCCCATTGGGAAGCGCGGGTACAACGAGGATGAGGTTGACGCGTTCCTCGACCTCGTCGAGGGCGAACTCTCCCGGCTCGTCGAGGAGAACGCCGACCTGCGTCAGCGGGTCAGCGAACTCGACTCGGAGCTGGGCTCGGGCCGCGCCGGCGGCGTGCAGTCCACCCAGGCCATCCCGCTGTACCAGCCCGAGGCGGGGGCGGAGGTCGCCGTCGTCGAAGAGCGGAGCATGCAACTCAGCGAGGAGCAGGCTCTCAAGGCCACCCGGGTGCTGAGCCTCGCGCAGGACACTGCCGACCGGCTCACCTCGACGGCCATCGCCGAGGCGGACAAGATGGTGGCCGAGGCCCGGGCCGACGCGGAGCAGATCGTGTCCGAGGCTCGCCAGATCGCCGAGACCACGGTCACCGATGCCCAGCAGCGCGCTGATGCCACGCTTACCGATGCCCAGACCCGTTCCGAGTCTCAGCTGCGGCAGGCCTATGAGAAGGCTGACTTCCTGCAGGCCGACGCAGAGCGCAAGCACACCGAGTTCATGAACACCATCAACCAGCAGCGCACCGTACTGGAGGGGCGCCTCGAGCAGCTGCGCACCTTTGAGCGCGAGTACCGCACCCGCTTGAAGACCTACCTGGAATCGCAGCTCGAAGAGCTGGGCCAGCGTAGTTCGGCAGCGCCGGCCGATGCCGGTGAAGGCGGGTACGGGCAGTATCAGTAGGGGTGGCACTAGTATCTCGCTGATGGAGGATTCCCCTGATGGGGGATCGGCGCTGATGCGATCCACGGGACACCACTTGATGCCGCGGGAGGTTGCTCGATGCTGATCGTTGCGTTGGTCATGGCGGTGATCGGCCTGGCCGCATTGGTGACGGCGGTCGTCACCAGCAATGAGCTGGTGGCCTGGGTATGTATCGGGGCCAGTGCACTGGGTGTGGCTCTACTGGTCGTCGACGCCGTTCGCGAGCGACAGGACCGCAGACTTGACGGACTTGCCGCCCAGGCCGATGACACTGAGGAATCCGATCCGCCCTTCATCGCGGACGCCGAGAACACCGAGATCATCGAGAACACCGAAATCATCGAGAACACCGGGATCATCGAGAACACCGAGACTTCTGATTCAACCCAGGTGCTGACCGACGACGACGATCCGTTCGTCACCGCAGAAGACCATCCCGAGGAACTGGTTCACGACGAACCGGAGTACGACATGCCCAGCGACGACGAACCGGAGTACTCCGAATCCGCCGAAGATGCGGCGATCCACATCGTCGATGAACAGACGGTGGCGGAAGAGTCCGGCGATATCGTCGGTAAGCGCGACGACCAGTGACCCCCTCCGGCGCGACTGCCGCGACGTGAGCATCACGACGTGAGTATCACGTACGCCAGCATCGTTGATCACCCGCTCGACGAGGTGTTCGCCTGGCACACCAGGCCGGGAGCAATGCGCCGGTTGGTGCCGCCCTGGCAGCCCATGCGGGTGGTCAAGGAAACCGAGTCGCTGGCCGATGGGCGTGCGATCCTCGGACTCCCCGGCGGTCTGCGATGGATAGCCCAGCACGACCCGGCGGGCTATGACCCACCCAACCAGTTCCGTGATGTGCTCTCCTCCGACGGCCTGATGACACTGCCGCCCAGGGTCATCGGTTGGTGGCGGCACACCCACAGCTACAGCGATGCCGGCGGCGGGACCACCCGCGTCCAGGATGAGGTCGACACCACCGTTCCGGGAGCAATGCTCCGCTCGACGTTCGCCTACCGGCATCGTCAACTCGCCGAGGACCTTGCCGCACACCGGGATGCTGCCGGTGCCGGATCGCTTGTGGTCGCCATGACCGGTTCATCGGGTCTGGTGGGAACCGCTTTGGCGGCACTGCTGAGCACCGGTGGCCACCGGGTGATCAGGCTGGTTCGCCGCGATCCGCTCAATGCTGACGAAAGACGCTGGGAGCCAAATAAACCCGCCGCTGATCTGCTCGATGGTGTGGACGCAGTGATCCATCTGGCCGGTGAGTCCATCGCAGGCCGGTTCACCGAGGTGCACCGACGGGCGATCGTGGACTCCCGTATCGAACCAACGCGGCGGCTGGCCGAAGTCGCTGCGGCATCCGGCGGTGGGCTGCGGGCTTTCGTCAGCGCCTCGGCCGTCGGCTTCTACGGATATGACTGCGGCGACACCCTGCTCGATGAGAACAGCCCCCGCGGCGATGGGTTCCTCGCCGATGTCGTGGCCGAGTGGGAAGCTGCCACCGCACCGGCCGCCGATGCCGGTCTACGGGTGGTGCAGGTGCGTACCGGGATCGTGCAGGCCGCCGCAGGCGGCACGCTCAAGCTCTTGCGGCCGCTGTTCGCGGCGGGCCTCGGTGGCCGGCTCGGCAGCGGAAAGCAGTGGCTTTCCTGGATCGGCATCGACGACCTGCTCGATATCTACTACCGCGCCCTGTACGACAACCGACTCAGTGGCCCGGTCAATGCCGTCGGGCCAGAACCCGTGCGCAACTCCGAATACACCAGAGCATTGGCCGCGACGATGCATCGGCCCGCCCTGCTGCCGGTGCCCTCGATCGGTCCGCGACTGCTGCTGGGAAAGCAGGGCGCAACCGAGTTGGCTGAAGCCAGCCAACGGGTCCAGCCGGGCATACTGAACGCGCTGGGGCATCGGTTCCGGTCCTCGACAGTCTCCGACGCACTGGCGCATCAACTTGGCCACGATCCGGCACCCGGGGTGCTCTGAGCCGAGCCTCCGGCAGCAGTGCTACGGCACGGAGTTGCCGCGGCGCTGACTTCGCTCGACCATGCCTAGGAAGCCGCCCACCAGTAGTCGTAGCCGCCGTGCCGCGTCGTCGAGTTGGGCTGCGCCGCGGGCTCGAACATCTTCAGCGCACAGGCCCAGCCGAGCGATGTCGCCACCGTGGTCCTCGCTGATCCAGCGTTCCTGAAGACCACGGTCAACCTCTGGGTGAAACTGTAGGCCCATCGCCGTTCCCTGGACGAAAGCCTGTGTGGCGCAACCATTTCGGGCCACCTCGACGGCATCCGGCGGGAGGGTGAATCGATCGAAATGCCATTGGAACCACGGACCATTCGGCACCAGCGACGGGTCGCTGCTCTGCACTTCGCGCCAGCCGATCTCCGGCTCCGGTGAGCGGGCCACGGTACCCCCGAGCGCACCGGCCACCAGCTGTCCGCCGAAGCAGACCCCGAGTACGCCGACGCCGGCGGCCGCGGCGGTACGCACCATCTCCATCTCGTCGGCAATCCAGGTGATCCGCTCGTCGTAGACCGACCATCTGGCGCCCAGTGGCACGATCACGTCGTAGCGGGTCGGGTCCGGGAAGGTGACTTCGACGACTGGATCGTCGGGACGCTCGCGCCCCACCACCGCAAAGGTGCTGCAGTCGAAACCTGATTCGGCGAAGACCTCACCCAGCAGCGCCTCGGGCGCCGTGGGGTCGTTGTGGAGGAACAGCACCTGACGTGGCACTCGTTCACGGTACGTCAGCAGAAGTGTTCCGGGGATACCCGACTCATCACTCTGGTGTCCGAGGGGGGACTTGAACCCCCACGCCCGTTAATAGGGCACTAGCACCTCAAGCTAGCGCGTCTGCCATTCCGCCACTCGGACCAGGATGCCCTGGAAGCCAGGGCAGCTTAGGCTAACGGATCGGCGTGTACCGACCCAAACCCAGCAGGCCCAAACCCAGCAGTTCTAGGCATTAGGCAGGCGGTCGGCGATCCGATGGGCGATTGTCGCCGCGGCCGAGGTCGCCCCGTCGAGGCTGCACGCCTCCACGTCCACTCCGACATTGCCGTGCACGGTCAGTGCGCGCTGGCAGAACCACTGCTGCGGACCGCGCTGTTCCCGCGAGACCGCCAACACCCCGTCGTCGGTGTTTGTCGGGCCGACGGACCAGAGTTGGTCGGGGGCAAGTTGCTGGGCATAGGCCAATTCGCGGTTCGAGCACCCGGCCCAACTGTCACGGGATTTCGCGTAGAAATCCGCAGCGGACTTCGCGGTAGGGAACAGCACCACTGCCTGGACGGCATAGTGCGACCAGGCCGGCGCCGTCGGTGGTTCACGGAGTACCTGACCGTGAAGTGCGGTCCAGCCACTATCTGAGTAGGCGCCCTGCTGGGCCGCTCCGGCCACGGCCAGGCAGCCGGGCCCGCCGGCGTCAGCGGCAAAATGTGCGCTGTCGTTCCAGGGTGTGGCGACATCGCGGGTGACGACCATATCGCCGCCGGACAGCGCCGAACTGACGTCGGCGGCCGACAACAACAGCATGGGCAGCGTCTCCGCTGTGGTGGGTGGCACCAGCGCGGCCGGCATGGCGGTGCCTTCGGTGGTGGTGGCACATCCCGCGGCCGGCAGGCACAGGGCCGACAGGCAGATCAGGGCCGCGACCGTGGGCAGCCGATTGCTCATCGGTAAATAGAACCCTATGAGACGCGTGTTGTAAATGTGGTTTGAGATAAAGATGTGGTAATCGACGCCAGGTCTGGCTCTGGCCCGGCTCAATGGTAGGAAAGGAGCCGTGACTGATCCGGCGGACGAGGTGGTGGGGCTCGTCAGCGCCCTGATCCGGTTCGACACCTCTAATACCGGTGAGCTGGAGACCACCAGGGGGGAGGCGGAGTGCGCCAACTGGGTGGCCGAGCAACTTCGCGAGGTCGGCTATTCCCCGGAGTATCTGGAATCCGGTGCCCCGGGCCGCGGCAATGTATTCGCCCGGCTGCCCGGTGCCGACGCCACTCGCGGGGCGCTGCTGATCCACGGCCACCTTGATGTGGTTCCGGCTGAGGCCGCGGACTGGAGCGTGCACCCGTTCTCCGGCGCGGTATCCGACGGTTACGTGTGGGGCCGAGGTGCGGTCGATATGAAGGATATGTGCGGGATGATGCTGGCCGTCGCCCGTCACTTCAAGCGGGCCGGCATCGTCCCGCCGCGGGATCTGGTGTTCGCATTCGTCGCCGACGAGGAGAGTGGCGGGAAGTACGGAGCCCAGTGGTTGGTGAAGAATCGGCCCGATTTATTCGAGCGCGTTACCGAGGCCATCGGCGAGGTCGGTGGCTTCTCGATCACCGTGCCCCGTCGCGACGGTGGTGAGCGTCGGCTATACCTGATCGAGACCGCCGAGAAGGGCCTGCTCTGGATGCGGCTGACGGCGCGTGGTCGGGCCGGCCACGGCTCGATGATTCACGACGACAACGCCGTCACCGCGATCGCGTCGGCGGTCGCCCGGATCGGCAATCACCAATTCCCTTTAATACTGACCGAATCCGTCGCAGCGTTCCTCACCGCAGTCAGCGAGGAGACCGGCTACACCTTCGATATCGATTCGCCCGATCTCGAGGGTGCGATCGCCAAACTCGGACCGATCGCCCGCATCGTGGGTGCCACCCTCCGCGACACCGCCAACCCGACCATGCTCAAGGCGGGTTACAAAGCCAACGTGATACCTGCGACGGCAGAGGCCGTGATCGACTGCCGGGTGCTGCCTGGCCGCCAGGGGGCCTTCGAGCGCGAGATCGACGAACTGATGGGTCCGGGTATCACCCGGGAATGGATCTCCGAATACGGTTCCTATGAAACGAGCTTCGACGGTGACCTCGTCGACTCGATGAATGCCGCGCTGCTGGCCGCCGACCCGGAGGCGCGCATCGTGCCCTACATGCTCTCCGGTGGCACGGACGCGAAAGCCTTTGCCGAGCTTGGGATTCGATGCTTCGGCTTCGCTCCGCTGCGACTGCCGCCGGAGCTGGACTTCGCGGCGCTATTCCACGGTGTTGATGAACGGGTTCCGGTGGATGCGCTGCAGTTCGGCGCACGGGTACTCGAGAACTTCCTGCGAAACTGCTGACCGGACAAGAAAAGGATCACCAGCCATGGCATTTCCCTTTAATCCCTACGACTTCCTGCCCGCGCTGCCGGGATTTGCGCTGACCAGTTCCGATATCGCCGACGGCACGCCGCTGAAGATGGCTCAGGTCAGCGGCATCATGGGCGCCGGCGGTGAGGACCTCTCCCCGCAACTGAGCTGGTCGGGTTTCCCGGAGCAGACCCGCAGTTTCGCTGTCACGGTGTTCGACCCGGACGCCCCGACCGCATCGGGCTTCTGGCACTGGGCGGTGGCGAACCTGCCGGCCACCGTCACCGATCTGCCCACCGGTGTCGGTGACGGGTCGATCCTGCCCGGTGATGCGCTGACCCTGCGCAATGACGCCGGGATCCGCCGCTATGTCGGTGCCGCCCCGCCGGCCGGGCACGGCCCGCACCGGTATTTCGCAGTGGTTCATGCGGTGAACCTGGAGAAGTTGGAGATCGGCGAGGATGCCAGCCCCGCATATCTGGGCTTCAACCTGTTCATGCACTCGATCGCGCGCGCGGTCATCCACGGCACCTACGAGCAGAGGTAACGGTCAGCGCGCGGCGGAGCCCACTGCATCGCTCAGTGCTGTGAATCCGCCGGTGTGCAGGCGTGCGGCGATACCGTCGTGAATCTGCTTGGCCCACAGGCCTCCGCCGTAGACGAACCCGGTGTAGCCCTGAAGCAGTGACGCCCCCGCCGTGATTCGCGTCCAGGCGTCGTCGGCGGTCTCGATCCCGCCGACACTGATCAACACCTGGGTGTCTCCGACGCGGGCGTACAACCGGCGCAGCACCTCCATCGCGCGGTGCGCCACCGGTGGGCCGGAGATGCCGCCCGGACCGAGTTCGTCGACGCCCGCCGTGAGCAGACCGGACCGCGACACCGTGGTGTTGGTGGCGACGATTCCGGCCAGACCCATCTCGACCGCCAGATCAGCCACCGCGTCGACATCGGCGTCGGAGAGGTCGGGGGCGATTTTCACCAGCACCGGTGCGCGTGTCTCGGCCATGACTGCAGCCAGGATCGGCCGCAGCGACTCGACAGCCTGAAGGTCTCGCAGGCCGGGGGTGTTGGGGGAGCTGACGTTGACCACCAGATAGGCCGCCAGGGGTCCGAGCAGTCTGGCACTGGCGGCGTAGTCCTGCGCGGCCTGTTCCGGTGGCGTCACCTTGGACTTGCCGATGTTGACTCCGATCGGAACATCCGCGCGGTGGCGGGCAAGTCGCAGTGCCAACTGCCCGGCGCCGTGGTTGTTGAAGCCCATCCGGTTGAGCAGCGCGCGGTCGGCCGACAACCGGAATAGTCGTGGCGCTGGGTTGCCCGGCTGGGCGCTGGCAGTCACCGTGCCGACTTCGGCATAGCCGAATCCCAGTGCACCCCAGGTATTCAGGCCCATGCCGTCTTTGTCAAAACCGGCGGCCAGGCCGAGCGGACCCGGGAAGCGCACTCCGAAAACCGTGCTTGCCAGTATCGGGTCGCGCGGTGCAAGTACCCGGCGCAACTGCCCGCGGGTGGCCTCGGTAGCGGTGGCGCCGCGCAGCGCGCCGAACACCAGGTGGTGAATACGCTCCGGCGGTGCCAAAAACAGCGCCCGACGCACCGCGTCGTAGATCACGGGCCCGGCTGATCGGTTGGCTGCGGATTGACAATCCGAGACTTCTTACGCCGCAACAGAACACGTCTGCTGCCATCGGTGTACAGCCGAACCCGGGACAGCTCCCAGCCGCGGTACTCGGCCTCAATCGACAATCGCGTTGACGCGCTGATACGAGTCACCTCGGGCGGCAGCCGCAGCGGAATCCACTCGTAGTCATCGGAGAGTTCGACCTCCCAGGCCGCGGGCATCCGCCCCCGCTGTGGCGCGCTCACCTCGCACCCGCCGCATTGCGGATTATCTGCACACCATCGCCGGAACCCGACACCACATATAGCGTGCCGGAGTCTTGGTCCAGAGCCAGCGAGTTCGGTTGCCGCACGGTCGGATAACGCACCTTCTCCACAGGTATGCCAGTGGCCAGATCGTAGCCAATCACCGTGTTGGTTGCGGTTTGGGAAACCCACACCAGTGTCGTCGAACCGGCCAGCCCATAGGGCGAATCCGGCACCGGATACCCCTGCCGTTCGATCAGCGGGTCAGCCCCGAACACCAGCAGTTGCCCACCGCGGGTATCAGCCACCAGTACCCGGCCCGCCGGGTCGGCGGTGATTGTCGTCGCGCCGAGGCCGGCCCGCAGCGCCTGCTGGGGCGATCCCTGTGCGTTCAGTGCGGTCACCGAGGTCTGACCGCGGTCGAGGACCACGGCAGTGTCACCCTGGGTGACGATGCCATCGACCCGGGCGAAGATGTCGGAGGTGGCGCTGACCGTGAAGTCGGCCGCCAGCGTGTAGACGACGCCATCGGCGCTGCCGAGCACCAGGCGGCCGTCTGCGCGTCGGGCGATGGCGGTGAAGTCGGTAGCGGTCTGGCCGGCGATCAGCGTCGGCTTCGCTGTGCCGGCCGCCAGGTCGACGGTGATGAATCCGCCTCGGGAGGATGCATACGCCACACCGCGATCGTCACCGGCGATCGCGGTGGCCCCACCCGGTAGCACCACCGGGCGTGGGGCGTTCGCGGGTCCGAAGATCGTCAGCGTCGCGGCTGCCTGCGGGTCCGGTCCCGGCGTGAAGACCACCAGCGAGGCCAGAGCGGCATCGAAGATCGCAGACTGCGCAGGCGCGTTGAACGCCAGCACCTCACCGGCCGGCGCGGTCACCGCAGGCGGTGACACCGCGGCTCGGGCCGACTCGATGGTGGGCGGTGTGGTGCCCGCCAACTTCGACGAGCATCCGCTGACCACCAGCATCACCGCCAACATCCCGCACACGGTGCTGCGCATCGCTCGATTCTAGGTCCCCGGCAGCCGCGCGCCCGACGCCGCGCGAGCCCACGCCGGGATTGCCGCCCCAGCGGGCGTAACCGGCGTTATGGTGTCGCCATGACGCTGGCCGCCGCCCCGCATTCCGAGGGCGCCGAGTTCGTCGCCGAGTTCGTCATGGAGGACATCACCACCGGTGTGTTCGCCAGCGGGTTCGGCCATCTCGGTGACGGCCGTAACTTCTCCTTCCGTGTTCATCGCGGCCAGTTGATCGTCGAGATCTATCGTCCGCGACTGGCCGGGCCGGTACCGGCGCCCGAGGATGTGGTGGCCGGGGCAAGCCGAAGTCTCACCGATCTCGATGTCGACGATGCGCGCAGCTTGTCGGCGGCGGTGCGTGACGCAATCGCTGAGGCCGCACCGGTGCCGCGCCCGGCGCGCTGATTTCCAGCCGGGTACGGTTCTCGGCGTGGATGTGACGGCAATGTCGTGGTTGCAGGTGGTGGTGCTGTCTATCGTCCAGGGGTTAACCGAGTTCCTGCCTATCTCGTCGTCCGCACACCTGGCGATCGTGTCCCGGGTCTTCTTCGCCGGGGATGCCGGTGCCTCGTTCACCGCGGTTTCCCAACTCGGCACCGAAGCCGCGGTGCTGGTCTATTTCGCCCGTGATATCGCCCGGATCCTGAAGGCCTGGTTCGCCGGGCTGTTTAATGCTGCGCGCCGCGACAATGTTGACTACCGGATGGGCTGGTACGTCATCATCGGCACGATCCCGATCGGGGTGCTGGGGTTTCTGTTCAAAGACGCTATTCGTTCGGGTGCACGCAACCTGTGGGTGATCGCCACCGCGATGCTGGTGTTCTCGGCTGTGATCGCCGCTGCCGAGTACTTCGGCCGGCAGACCCGCCACGTCGAGCAACTCACCTGGCGCGACAGCCTGACCGTCGGCGTCACACAGTGCCTTGCGCTGGTGCCCGGGGTGTCGCGCTCGGGTGCCACCATCAGCGCCGGGCTCTTCCTCGGCCTGGATCGTTCGCTGGCGGCGAGATTTGGTTTCCTGCTTGCCATTCCGGCGGTGTTGGCATCGGGGTTGTTTTCGCTTCCCGACGCCTTCCACCCCGTGAGTGAGGGAATGAGTGCGACGGGTGCGCAGTTGGCCGTCTCGGTGGTGATCACCTTCGTCGTCGGTCTGGCTGCGGTGGCCTGGCTGCTGCGGTTCCTGACCCACCACGCCATGTACTGGTTCGTCGGCTATCGGGTAGTGCTGGCGCTGACCGTGATGGCGCTGCTGATCACCGGGAAGGTGCTCGCATCGTGAGGACAACGGCGTGAGGACCATCCAGTGACCGTCATCCTGCTCCGCCACGGACGATCGGTGTCCAACACCGCGCACACGCTCGCCGGTCGGTCCGAAGGCGTCGAACTCGACGAGAAAGGCCTGGCTCAGGCAACTGAGTTGGTGGACCGGCTCGAAGGATTGCCGATCAAGGCACTGGTGCGGTCCCCGCTACTGCGCTGCAGGCTCACCCTCGAGCCGCTGGCGGCCGCACTGGGGCTTGAGCCTTTGGTCGATGAGCGGCTTTCGGAAGTGGACTACGGCCAATGGACCGGTCGGCAACTCGGCGAACTAGTCAAAGAACCGCTTTGGTCGGTTGTCCAGCAGCAGCCGAGTGCCGCAATCTTCCCTGACGGTGAGGGGCTGGCACAGGTGCAGGCGCGCGCGGTGACCGCGGTGCGCGACCACGACCGCCGACTGACCGAGGAGCATGGTGCCGACGTGCTCTGGGTGGCCTGCACCCACGGCGACGTGATCAAGTCTGTGGTCGCCGATGCGCTGGGCACCCACCTGGACAGCTTCCAGCGGATCACTGCTGACCCGGCATCGATGAGTGTGATCCGCTACACACCCGCCCGCCCGTTCGTCGTGCACGTTAACCACACTGGTGCGCAACTCGCCTCTGCGCTCAAGGCGTCGGAGAAAACGACCGATGGCGGCGATGACGCCGTGGTCGGCGGATCGACCGATTGACCGGTATGACCCGACCGGTATTTTGGGACTGACCATGGCCCGCGCAATCCACGTCTTCCGCACGCCCGACCGATTCGTCGCCGGGACCGTCGGTGAACCCGGAAATCGGGCGTTCTTTATCCAGGCGGTTCACGAAGCCCGGGTGATTTCGGTCAGCCTGGAGAAGCAGCAGGTGGCGATGTTGGCCGAGCGGATCAGCGCACTGCTGGTCGAGATTAACCGCCGGTTCGGAACACCACTACCCCCGGAGACTGACGTCAATGATCTGGATCCCCTGATCACACCTGTCGACGCGGAATTCCGGGTGGGCACCATGGGACTGGGCTGGGATGCCGAGGCCCAAAGCGTGGTCGTGGAACTGCTCGCCGTGTCCGACACCGAGTACGACGCCTCGGTCATCCTCGACGATTCCGAAGACGGGCCCGACGCGGTCCGGGTGTTCCTGTCACCAGACTCCGCACGGCAGTTCGCCACCCGATCGGATCGGGTGATCTCCGCCGGGCGCCCACCCTGCCCACTATGCGACGAGCCACTGGATCCCGAGGGTCATTTCTGCATCCGCACCAACGGCTACCAGCGCGTCGGGTTCTCCGATGTCGAGGATGATCCCGACCCGTGACGGGTACCGACGAACGCCACGAAACATTGCGCAGTGGCGAACTGAAGATCCTGGGCCGCATCCGATCCGCCAGCAATGCCACGTTCCTCTGCGAAGCACAGCACGGCGACGACACGGTGCACTGCGTCTATAAACCAGTTGCCGGTGAGCAGCCGCTGTGGGATTTTCCAGACGGCACTCTGGCCGGACGCGAGTACGGAGCCTTCGCGATCTCGGCAGCATTGGGCTGGGATATTGTGCCGCACACCATTATTCGGGATGGCCCGGCCGGCACCGGCATGCTCCAGCTCTGGATAGAGCAACCCGATGACGATAGCGAGGATCAGCCAAGTGGTCCTGACCTGGTAGACCTGTGCCCGGTTGATTCTATTCCGGCGGGATACCTGTCGGCGGTGCGCGCCTACGACTACACCGGCGAGGAAGTGAGATTGGTGCACGCCGACAACCCACAGCTTCGGCAGATGGCCGTCTTCGACGTGATTGTGAACAATGCAGATCGTAAGGGCGGCCACATCCTGAACGGCCTGGATGGCCAGGTGTACGGGGTCGATCACGGGTTGGCGCTGCACGTTCAGGACAAGCTGCGCACTGTGCTGTGGGGTTGGGCCGGCAAGACGATTGACGATCAGAGCCTGGACGACCTCGCCGAATTGGAAAAGACCCTGGGTGGCTCACTGGGCTCGGAGTTGCGCGAGCACATCACCGCAGCGGAGTTGGCCGCGTTGCACCGACGTGTTCGTGCACTACTCGACGACCCGGTGATGCCCAGCCCGGAGCGCAGTCGGCCGCTTCCCTGGCCCGCCTTCTAGCCGCCGGGCCGGACAGGATATGAATCAGTGGTGAGCAACCACCATGTGAACCTGACCCAGCAGGAGAATTCGTTGGTCGATGAGACCGCGCCCCACGCCCTGGAGCGACTGGACGAGAAGTCATTGAAGGATCTGCAGAGTCGCCTGCGGACCGCGCGTGACAAGAACTTCAGCCTGCTGCGGCGCCAGGGTGCGGCGCGGGTGGAGGCCGAGGGTGGCCGCGGCGCTGCGCAGCCGGCCAACGAACGTCGCGGCGACAAGGTCGATATTCTCGACGAGGCGCTGGCTCGGGTGAACGATCGCCTCGATGCGGTCCGCGAC
>JBAXIA010000002.1:0-84152 GCA_037138615.1 Mycobacteriaceae bacterium
CCGAGAACGCGGCAACCAATACCACCAGAACACGACCGACTGCCTTCATGGTCTCTTTACCGCCTCACGGTGTCAGTTCCCGAACGCTACGAACGGGTCTTGAATTGACTCGTCACTGTTCTCATCGACAGCAGGGATCACATTATTACGTGTTCGTCGGAGAAATTCTCGACAACTCGAATCTAAGACAAAACCTCGCGGCCGGCGGAACCGGTCAGGCAGGGAATGCCGCGACCGGCATGAGAACGCTGCCGCGGCAGGCACCCTCGGCGATATCGGTGTGCCAGGTGCCTCGTAGCGACCCGTCCGGCTGGGGTTGATAGACCGCCCAGGAGGTGGCCCGGGCCCACTGCTTCTGACCTCCCTCGCCCAGGGAGCAGTCCCACAACCAGTCGTAGCTGGAAGCCCAATCCGACCCGCTCCAGACGTATCGCGTCGGTTGCGGGATCGTCGGGTTTCCCGGCCGCGGTCCGTCGATGACGGTGGCCACGCATCGAGTGAGGGAGCACTGGGTGGCCAGCGTGAATACGGCGCCGAAGTCACTTTCCTGCTGCCGGCTCGCGGGGCTGGTACCCGCCTTCTGTGAGGCGTAGGTGACCATCTGGTAGCGCCCGTTCCACGGCTGAGGTGCGGCCGAGGCGGTCGCCTGGCCCAGTGTCATGGCAGCCAGGAGGACCGCTGCCAGCAGCAACGGGAAACGACGGCGGTGCCTGACGCCCATCACACCGCTGGGGTCAGCGCAAACGGCACGGTCTGACCAGGCCACATACGCCCCAGGGTAGCCGTCGTCAAACCTCACCCGTCGCATCTGCAACACGACTCGCCGGAGGTCGCGGTAGCCTCGCCAGGTGCTGCTGGCCTCCCTGAACCCGGCCGCGGTGGCGGACGGGGCCGATATTCCCGACGCGGTCCGCATTGCCGGTGTCACGCTGTCCCGCAGCGATCTGGTCGGCGCGGCGACATCGGTGGCCGAGCGGGTCGCCGGTGCCCAGCGCATCGCAGTACTCGCCACCCCGACGCCGGCGACGGTGCTCGCGATCACCGGATGCCTGATTGCCGGAGTGCCGTTCGTCCCGGTCCCGGCAGATGTCGGCATCGCCGAGCAGACGCATATCCTGACCGACTCCGGTGCCCAGGGGTGGCTGGGTGATGTGCCGAGCGACCCGGCCGGTTTGCCGCACGTTCCGGTACGACTGCACGCCCGCTCCTGGCATCGGTATCGCGAACCCGAACCGAGCGACACCGCGATGGTGATCTACACCTCCGGCACTACCGGGCCACCCAAGGGAGCGGTGATCAGCCGCGGCGCGGTTGCCGCCGATATCGACGCGCTGGCCCGAGCGTGGCAGTGGACGCCCGACGACACACTCGTGCACGGACTGCCGCTGTTCCATGTGCACGGGCTGGTGCTCGGACTGCTGGGATCGCTGCGGGTGGGCAACCGCTTCGTACACACCGGCAAACCCACCCCGCAGGCCTATGCGGCCGCAGCCGGGAGTCTCTACTTCGGGGTACCGACGGTGTGGTCGCGGGTGGTTGCCGACGCGGCGTCGGCTCGTACGCTGTCATCGGCACGCCTGCTGGTGTCGGGCAGCGCCGCGTTACCGGTTTCGGTATTCGACGCGTTGAAAGAGCTGACGGGTCACCGGCCGGTGGAGCGCTATGGCTGCACCGAGACGCTGATCACCGTGAGCACCCGCGCCGACGGGGATCGCCGGCCCGGCTGTGTGGGGTTACCCCTCGACGGTATGCAGACCCGCCTGGTTCATGAGGATGGATCACCCGCCCCGCACGATGGGGAAACCATTGGGCGCCTTCAGGTTCGGACGCCGACGGTTTTCAGCGGATATCTGAACTCCCCGGCTGCAACCGCCGAGGCGTTTGAGCCCGATGGTTGGTACCGCACCGGTGATGTCGCTACCATCGACCCCGGCGGAATGCATCGCATCGTCGGTCGCGAGTCCGTGGACCTGATCAAATCGGGCGGCTACCGGATCGGTGCCGGCGAGATCGAAACAGCCCTGCTTGGCCATCCCGGAGTAGGCGAGGTCGCCGTCGTCGGACTAGCTGATGAGGACCTGGGTCAGCGGATCGTCGCATTCGTTGTCGGTGATGCCGGAACGGAAGAACTCATCGCCTTTGTGGCGCAGCAACTCTCGGTACACAAACGGCCAAGGGAGATCCGGATTGTCGACTCTTTGCCGCGTAACGCGATGGGCAAGGTGATCAAAAATAAGCTGATATCGGGCGATTAGCCCGCCGAGCAGTCGTTGACTCTAGTTAACGTGCAGCGCCTCGTTGAGGGTGATGCCTTTACCGTCACGGGCCACCACCTCTACCGCGCCGGTCATCGAATTACGCCGGAACAGAAGATTATTCGCACCGGATAACTCGCGCGCCTTGACGCTGGTTCCGTCGGACAGCGTCACCTTGGTGCCGGCGGTGACGTACAAGCCCGCCTCGACGACGCAGTCGTCACCCAGTGAGATGCCCAGACCGGAGTTGGCACCCAGCAGGCAGCGCTCGCCCACCGAGATCACCTCGGAGCCGCCGCCGGACAGCGTGCCCATGATCGACGCCCCGCCGCCCACGTCGGAACCGTCACCCACCACCACGCCCGCGGAGATGCGACCCTCCACCATCGAGGCGCCCAGCGTTCCGGCGTTGAAGTTCACGAACCCCTCATGCATCACGGTGGTTCCCTCGGCCAGGTGGGCGCCGAGGCGGACCCGATCGGCGTCGGCGATGCGCACGCCGGTTGGCACCACGTAGTCGACCATCCGCGGGAACTTATCCACGCCGTACACCGTCACAGGTCCCCGGCGACGCAGTCGAAGCCGTACCTGCTCGAAGCCTTCGATGCGGCAGGGCCCGTAATTGGTCCACACCACATTGGTCAGGGCACCGAACACCCCGGACAGGTTGCACCCATGCGGCTCGACCAGTCGATGGGAGAGCAGATGCAATCGCAGATAGGCGTCGTAGGTATCGGCCGGGGGGGCGTTGAGGTCGGCGATGACGGTGCGGATCGCAATGATCGCCACGCCGCGGTCGGCATCGGGACCATCCAGGGCGCCCAATTCGTCGGGAACATCACCCGGCATGAGCCTGGTGGTTCCGGACGGACTGTAGGCACCTAATTCAGGATCCGGATACCAGGCATCGAGAACCGTGCCGTCCTCGGCGACGGTGGCGAGTCCGAAACCTGCGGCGGAAGTCACGGTGCTACACGCTAGTCGATGGCCACGGCCCGCTAGCCTGGTGAGTTGTGCTAGACCTCCACGCCGATCCGGTCGATCTGACCGCCGCGCTCGTCGACATCCCCAGTGTGTCCCGGGATGAGCGGCGCATCGCCGACGAAGTCGAACGGGCACTGCGCGAGCAGACGGATTACGAGGTTATTCGCAACGGGGACGCGGTGCTGGCACGCACCGACTTCGGCCGGCCGACGCGGGTGGTTCTCGCCGGTCACCTCGACACCGTGCCGATCGCCGACAACGTCCCGTCGCACCGCGACGCCGACCACATTTACGGCTGTGGGACCTGCGATATGAAGTCCGGCGATGCGGTGTTCCTTCACCTGGCGGCTACGGTCGCCGAGCCCGTGCACGACATCACGCTGATCTTCTATGACTGTGAGGAGATCGAGGCATCGGCCAACGGGCTGGGCCGTATCGAGCGTGAGCTTCCCGACTGGCTGCGCGCTGACGTCGCCGTGCTGGGCGAACCGTCTGATGGCTATATCGAAGCGGGCTGCCAGGGCACGCTGCGCGCCCTTGTTTCCGCAACTGGAACCCGTTCGCACTCCGCGCGACCGTGGTTGGGGGACAACGCAATTCATAAACTTGGCGAGGTTCTCAATCGGCTGAAATCATATCAGGGTCGGGTGGTCGACATCGATGGCTGCACCTACCGGGAGGGATTGTCAGCGGTGGGGATTAACGGGGGAGTAGCCAGCAACGTCATTCCTGACGCGGCCTCAGTGACCGTCAATTTTCGGTTTGCACCAGACCGCACCCCGGAGGCCGCGCTGGCTCACATCCGGGATGTATTCACCGGTCTCGACGTCGACCTGCAGCAGACGGATTCGGCTGCCGGTGCCTTACCGGGGCTACATCACCCGGCAGCAGCCGCGTTGGTGGATGCAGCAGGTGGACTGGTGCGTGCCAAATATGGCTGGACCGACGTGTCACGCTTTGCCGCGTTGGGCATACCTGCGGTGAACTTTGGGCCGGGTGACCCGAATGTGGCCCACCGCCGCGACGAACGAGTGTCGATCGCACAGATCACCGCGGTAACCACCACTCTGCGTCGCTATCTGACAACCATCTGACAGCCAGGGGCTGATTACCGGCCAGCGGCAAGCTCGCGAGCATGCGCGACGGCCATCCGGGTGTACTCGCAGTCAGCCGCCGCGGCGATCTTGGCCAGCCCGTCGGCCGCTCGGACGTCGCCCAGCCGGGCCGCCTCGTGCCAGGCCCGGACCGCAATCGCGTACTGGCCGGTGCGCTCGGCCATCCGGGCGCCCTCGCGGGCCGCGTCGATCGCACCGTGCCGGTCACCGATGGTGGCGAGCCGCCAGGCCCGTGCCACGGCGAGTTCCGGGGCGAACAACGCCGACTTGGTGCCGTGCCGGGATTCGGCGCGACTGAGCATCTTCGCCGATTCGGCGATCTCACCCTGCTGGGCCAGCGCGGTGGCCAGGTAGGTCAACGACAGCGGGCCCCACGAATAGCCGGTGCGCTCCAGCGTTGCCGAGGCAGGCGCCAGTAGTGCGGCGGCCGCATCCGGCTCGCCCCGGGCGAGCAACACCTCAGCCAGCAGCAGCTCGCCGATCGAGCGACCCGGTTGGGCCAGCTCAGCGAAGTCGGTAAAGCCCAGGGCGGTGTCATAGGCGGTCTGGGTCTGACCCGCCATCAGAAGCGTGGTCGTCTCCGCCAGCCCGACGGTAAAGCGCAGCAGCCCGGGATACTCCGTCGCCAACGCCCGATCCACCAGCGGTCCGACATCGGCGAATCGTCCCATCCGAGCAGAACTCAACGCCGCCGCACTCGACGCCCACGCCACGGCCATGTCCGGGGCATCCGCCGCCGACAGCACCTCGGTTGCGATCTCAAGAGCCCGCGCGACGTTACCGGAGTTCATCGCGAACGTCGCCGACAGCGCGTCGAGGGTGATCCGTGCCGGCGGCCCGCTGACCCGACGGCGAACCGTCTGCAGAAAAGCTGATGCGCGCTCCGGTTCCGACAGCATCCAGAATTGGTTCGCTGCCCGCGGCAAGGCCCATGCCAGCACCTGCTCCTCCGACAGCGAGGCGGGATCCACCTCTGCAAGAACGTGGTCAGCCTCCCTGCCGCGACCCTGCCAGGCCAGCGCATAGCTCAGCGCAAGGCGGGCATCGAACCGCTCGTCTCGTTCCAACGCGGCGGTGGCCAATCGCTCGCTCAAGCCCAGGTCGCCGAGACGCAACGCCTCCTGGGCCGCGGCCACCACGTCGTCAACGGCCTGCGGGCGCTCGCTGTCCAGCGCGAGTACCGAGCGCCCGAGATGGTCACCGAGGTGCCGCAGTGGGTGGATCGCGAGCCGCTCGGCCACTTCGGTGCGCAACCGGCGCAACTGCGCCTCGGACGTGGTCGAGGCGGCGTGTTCGGCGAAGAGTGGATGCGCGCTGTAGACCGAGGCACCGACCAGCCGCACCGCACCGGCTGCCTCGGCGGTAGCGATGGCGTCGGCTGCGGTGAGTGCCACAAGGTCCGCGTGCGCCAGCGGCTCCTGCACGCTGAGATAGCCCAGTACATCGCGGGCCGGCGGCGGCAGACCCGCCACATAGCGGCCGACCAGATCGGGCAGTGATCGTTCGGGATTACCGGTCTGCACCATCAGCCAAAGGTGCAGCGGGTTTCCCACGCTGCGGCGATACAGCTCGGCAGCGTCCGCGGATGGGTCGAGGTCAGCAATCAACTCCGCTGTCTCGGCGACGCCCAACGGCGGGATGTCGATGCGCTCGAGCAGACCGTCCTGCCACAGGGCCGCGATCGCGGCGGGGATCGGCGGCGTGGAGCGGGCAGTCACGATGAGTCGCCCCCTTTTCGCCTGCGCCAGCTGGTAGACCAGCGTGGCTGACAGTGGATCGAGCAGGTGGGCGTCGTCGACGATGATCAGGGCGTTTTCGGTCTGCTCGAGAAGGGAATCCAGCGCCGCATGGATCAGTGCTGCCGGTTTGCCAACCTCGGCGATGTCGACCAGTGGACCGAAAGCGCCGAACGGGACCGCGGATTGGGTGGCGGTTCCGGTTACCCGCACCGGGTTTGGTTGCCCCAATCGTTCGGCGATCTGTTCGGCCAGGGTTGTTTTGCCCACGCCGTCGACGCCGAGAAGGGCAACCCCGCCCGCGGTGTGTCCGTCGAATAGCCGCACGACCTCGTCCAGAATCGGCTCGCGCGGCGATGTTGCCCACCGGATCGGCATAGCCGGACTTTATGGCCCGCGGCCTGCTTCGCACACCATTAGCCACAAAACATGCGTGAATTCGGCCTGCGCGGGCCTCTGGTCTAGGTTTCGGGTGTGCAGCAGCAAGCCGATTTCGAGTCCGACTGGGCGGTGTGCGTGTACTGCTCCGCCGGCCCGCGCCACCCGGCGCTACTGGACCTGGCTCATCGGGTCGGTGCGGCGATCGCGCAGCGCGGCTGGACTCTGGTGTCCGGCGGGGGCAATGTCTCGGCGATGGGAGCCGTCGCCGCCGGCGCGCGTGCGGAAGGCGGTCGTACCGTCGGCGTGATCCCCAAGGCTCTGGTGCACCGGGAGCTGGCCGATATCGGAGCCGATGAACTGGTCGTCACCGACACCATGCGGCAGCGCAAGCAGGTCATGGAGGATCGCAGTGACGCCTTCCTGACGTTGCCCGGTGGAATCGGCACGTGCGAGGAGCTCTTCGAAACCTGGACCGCCGGCTATCTCGGAATGCACGACAAACCGGTCGTGCTGCTAGATCCCGATGGCCATTATGACGGGCTACGCGCCTGGCTCGCAGGCCTTGTCGAAACCGGGTATGTCACGCGGGCCGCACTGGATCGGCTGGTGGTGGTCGGTGATGTCGAGTCAGCACTCGCCCTGTGCGCCAAGGATTCTCCCGGAGAGGAACCCTGATCATGGGAACGTCAAAGTCCAATCCGTCACGCTCGGTGAGTCTGCTCAACCTGGCCACCCGACTGCCGGGCGTCTTATTGGACGCTCCGGTGATCGTGCGGGCCGCGCTGACCGGACTGCTGGCTCAGCCGAGTTCGAAAGCCTCGATCGGCAAGGTCTTCGCCGATCGTGCCGCTCGTTCCGGTGACCGGATCTTCATTCGGTTCGGCGATGAGCAGATCACCTATTCCCAGGCGAACCAGACCGCCAATCGTTACGCGGCGGTGCTCGCCGAGCGCGGCGTCGGCCGCGGCGATGTGGTCGGCATCATGTTGCGCAACTCTCCTGAGGCGGTGCTCACGATGCTGGCCGCGGTCAAATGCGGCGCAGTTGCCGGAATGCTGAACCACCACCAGCGCGAAGAGGTGCTGGCGCACAGCATCGGACTGCTGAATGCGACCGTTGTGGTCGCCGAAGCCGACCTGATCGAACCCATTGCATCCAGCGGCGCTGACCTGGCCGGTACAGACCTCATCTCGATCGAGGATTTCACCAACGCGGCTGAGGGCAAACCGACGGCCAACCCCGTCTCAGCCGACGAGGTGCAGGCCAAAGATCCAGCCTTCTACATCTTTACCTCCGGCACCACCGGCCACCCGAAGGCCAGCGTGATGACCCACCTTCGGTGGCTGCGCGCGCTGGCGGCCTTCGGCGGACTAGGACTTCGTCTGCGGGGCAATGACACGCTGTATTGCCCATTGCCGATCTACCACAACAATGCGCTGACAGTCGCCCTGTCATCAGTGATCGATGCGGGCGCGACGTTGGCATTGGGAACGACGTTCTCGGCGTCTCGGTTCTGGGATGAGATTCGACAGATGGACGCCACCGCGTTCGTCTACATCGGTGAGGTCTGCCGTTACCTGCTCAACCAGCCGCCCAAGACAAACGACCGCGCGCATAAGGTGAGGGTCATCGTCGGCAACGGCCTGCGACCGGAAATCTGGGAGGAGTTCACCCACCGGTTCGGAATCGGCCGGGTTGCGGAGTTCTACGCCGCCAGTGAGGGCAACACCGGTTTCATCAACGTCTTCAACATCCCCGGGTCGACGGGAATTAATCCGATGCCGTTGGCCTACGTCGAATACGACCCGGAGACATCCGAGCCCGTGCGCGGCGCCGATGGATGGGTGCGCCGGGTGCCGCCCGGCCGGCCGGGCCTGCTGCTGAGTCCGGTCAACCGACTCTCGCCATTCGACGGCTACACCGACAAGGCGGCCAGCGAGAAGAAGTTGGTGCGCAACGCGTTTAAAGACGGCGACGTCTGGTTCAACACCGGCGACCTGATGAGCCCGCAGGGTATGGGACATGCGGCCTTCTCCGACCGCCTCGGCGACACGTTCCGCTGGAAGGGCGAGAACGTAGCTACCACCGAGGTTGAGGGCGCACTGGTCGCCGATCGCGCGATCGAGGAGTGCACGGTGTTCGGCGTCGAGGTGCCCGACACCGGCGGGCGGGCCGGCATGGCGGCGGTCAAGTTGCGCGAAGGTTCGCAATTCGCACCCCGTGCTCTGGCCGAAACCTTGTACGCCACCTTGCCGGTGTACGCGGTACCACTGTTCATTCGGATCGTGGAGTCCCTGGAGACCACCACGACGTTCAAAAGCCGCAAGGTCGAGTTACGCGCCCAGGGCTACGGCGCCGATGTGACGGATCCCCTCTACGTGTTGGGTGGCCGCAAAGAGGGTTATCTGCCCTTCTATCCGTCGTATGCGGCCGACGTCGCCGCCGGTCGCCGCCCCCACTAGCCTTATTCCGGTGAACTCGATGTTCTGCGGACGGCCGGTGGCCGGTGATCGTGCGCTGATCATGGCGATCGTGAACCGCACCCCCGACTCCTTCTACGATCGGGGCGCGACCTTCACTGATGAGGCTGCGATGGCAGCGGTGCACCGGGTTGTCGGCGAGGGTGCCGACGTCATCGATATCGGCGGGGTCAAGGCAGGGCCGGGCGTTGTCGTCGATGCGGCCGAAGAGATCACGCGCGTGGTGCCGTTTATCGAATGGGTGCGCGCCGAGTACCCCTCGCAATGCATCAGCGTGGACACCTGGCGTGCCTCGGTGGCCAAACAAGCCTGCGCGGCGGGAGCAGACATCATCAACGACACCTGGGCAGGTCACGATCCGGCGTTGCCCGAGGTGGCCGCCGAATTCGGGGCGGGCATCGTCTGTTCCCACACCGGTGGAGCTGTCCCACGAACGCGACCATTCCGCGTGCACTACGGGACGACGGTGACCGGTGTTGTCGATGACGTGATTGCAGAGGTTACCGCGGCGGCCGAAAATGCTGTGGCAGTGGGGGTTCCGCGTGATCGTGTGCTGATCGACCCCACGCATGATTTCGGCAAGAACACCTTTCATGGCATCACCCTGTTGCGACACGTGAAAGATCTCGTGAACACCGGATGGCCCGTCCTGATGGCACTGAGCAATAAGGATTTCATCGGCGAGACATTGGGTGTGGAACTCACCGAGCGGCTCGAGGGGACCCTGGCGGCGACCGCGCTGGCCGCCGCCGACGGCGCCCGGATGTTTCGGGTCCACGAGGTCGGACCCACCCGCCGGGTGCTGGAGATGGTCGCCTCCATCAAAGGTGAGCGACCGCCGACGCGAACGGTTCGAGGGCTGGCATGAGTGCCGATTCCGGATCGAACAATGCCACCACGACCGGCGACGCCTGGCTGGCCGGCCACAGCTGGCATCGGCCCACCTGGACGGTCGCCGAACTCGAGCGCGCCAAACGGGGCCGCACCATCTCGGTGGTGCTGCCCGCGCTCAACGAGGCCGCGACCATCGGCTCGGTGATCGACACGATCACCCCAATGCTGGGTGGGCTCGTCGACGAGTTGATCGTGCTCGACTCCGGCTCGACCGACGACACCCAGGCTCGCGCGCTCGCTGCCGGTGCCCGGGTCGTCACCCGGGAGGAAGCCCTGCCCGAGATCCCGCCACAACCGGGCAAGGGTGAGGCGCTGTGGCGCTCGTTGGCTGCCACCACCGGCGACATCATCGTCTTCATCGACTCCGACTTGATCGACCCCGACCCGATGTTCGTGCCCCGCCTGCTTGGTCCCCTGCTGACCGAGGACGGTATCCACCTGGTCCGAGGGTTCTACCGGCGACCGCTGAAGGTCGGCTCCGGAGAGGACGCGAACGGGGGCGGCCGGGTCACCGAGTTGGTCGCCCGACCGCTGCTGGCGGCACTGCGGCCCGAACTTCGATATGTGTTGCAGCCGCTGGGCGGGGAGTACGCCGGCACCCGGGAATTGCTGGCCGCAGTGCCCTTCGCGCCCGGCTACGGCGTGGAGATCGGACTGCTCATCGACACCTATGACCGGCTCGGGCTGAGCGCGATCGCACAGGTGAACCTCGGTGTTCGCACGCATCGCAACCGACCCTTGAGCGAGCTCGGCCCGATGAGTCGCCAGATCATCGCCACCCTGCTGACTCGCTGCGGAATCCCCGACTCCGGGGTGGGGCTGACCCAGTTTTTGCCCGACGGTGACGGCTACCAGACACGCGCCTCGACGGTGTCGCTGGCTGACCGACCGCCGATGAACACCCTGCGCTAGACGCCCCTAGCCGGACCGGGTGGGGCAGGATTGGCTGTGTGACGTTGATCCTGCTGTATCTGGTGGTGCTGATTCTGGTGGCCGTCGTCCTGTTCGGGATCGCCAGCCTTGTGTTCGGGCGTGGTGAACAATTGCCGCCGCTGTCGCGAGCCACTACCGCTACCGTGTTGCCGGCGAACGGTGTCACGGGCGCCGATATCGAGGCGGTGAAGTTCACCCAGGTGTTGCGGGGCTACAAGACCAGCGAAGTGGACTGGGTGTTGGACCGGCTCGGCGCCGAACTGGATCGGCTGCGCGCCGAACTCGCCGCTACGCGGACCAGCGCGGCTTCACCCGACCCGGGCTCGTTGTGAGCCCGGCCGTCGGCGACGACGGCCACCCCCGGTGCGACTGGGCGGTCGGTGGACAACCGCTGCTGCAGGATTACCACGACCTTGAGTGGGGTCGCCCGCTGCACGGCCGCAACGCACTGTTCGAGCGGATGACCCTCGAGGCGTTCCAGAGCGGGCTGTCGTGGCTGATCATTTTGCGCAAACGGGAGAACTTCCGCCGAGCCTTTGCGGGTTTCGACATTCCGACTGTGGCCGCCTACACCGAGGGTGATGTAGCACGACTGCTCAACGACCCCGGCATCGTGCGCAACCGGGCCAAGATCGAGGCCACCATCGCCAACGCCAGAGTCGCCGCCGATCTCGATGTCGACCTATCCGATCTGCTGTGGTCGCATGCTCCGCCGCCGCGCCCGCGCCCCGAAAGATCAGCCGATATTCCGTCGTCAACCCCGGAGTCCAAGGATCTGGCGCGCCGCCTCAAAAGCCTCGGTTTCCGGTTCGTCGGACCCACCACCGCGTATGCGCTCATGCAGGCCACCGGGATGGTCGATGACCATCTGCGGTCCTGCTGGGTGCCCTGTATCGGTAATGGGATCGGTTAAGCGCCCAGGCGCGAGTGGGATTGATAGGGTTCGGCCGTTGCGGGGTGGCGGCGAATGGTCATCGATTCAACTTGGGAGCGTGCGCACATGAGTGAAAACCTGGCAATCCTGGCGGGCCTGCTCGGATCAGCTGACGTGGCCCAGGGCCCAACCGCTGAACAGTTGCGCGTGATCGACAGCTTGGCGCGAGGGTACTTCGGCCTTGACGTCGATGTGAAAGCGCTGGATCCGATTACACCGGCGGAACTGGCCGCCGCCATCGAATCTCATGACTGGAGGGGTCGTCACCGGGTCATCGACCTCCTGATCCTCGTCGAGTTCTGTCGGCATCCCGGCGACCCGGCCCAAGCCGATCGGGTCGAAGAGTATGTAAGCCACCTCGGCAGCGAGAATCTTGCGGCGGTGGCGCGCGACCTTCAGACCGGGCATCGGGAGCAGGCGATCGCCGACTTGAAACGCTTCAGCGAAGCAAGTAGGGGGTTAAACGGTGTGGACGGCAATGAAGTCTCGTCGATCCTTCATGGTTTAGCCGGATGTGCAGCCGGGACATTGGGACGCGGTCTCTACGACTTCTACGTTGACCACGGCTTGCCTTTTCCGGGCGATCCCGACGGTGGCGATGTCACCATGGCCCACCACGACTTCACTCATGTCATCACGGGTTACACCCCGACTCCTCCCGACGAAGTCGCTCTCCAGGCGATGCTCACTGCCGCGTCGAACTTTGATCACCACTTCTCGGGCCTCGTCGCCGCGTTGGCAGCACTCGAGTCCGCCACTTTCGAGCTACCGGGCTTTGTCCCGAGAGAAGCTGTGTTGGACCGCCCGGGCGCCGCTGACAAACTTGCCGACGCGTTCCGGCGGGGTTCACAGTGCACCGGCGATATCGGGGATATCGATTTCTGGTCGCGCCGCGACGATCTCTTGGTCGATGTGCGGGCTGAGTACAACATCGAAGCGGTGAATTCGACTCCGGCGCGGACAGTCTGACCGCACGGCGGATCGAGTCCGGTGCACGCGAATACCGGCCATCGAGGCGGTCGATGACTGCCTACGGGCCTGCTTGGGTGCCGTCCGGACCGGCGCCTAGCTGGTCTTTTACACCTCTGGGCCCTGATAGTGAACAATAGGAACAACTGGAATCAACCCATCCGGCACTGATTCGTTCATGCTGGCGGGTCTGCTTGATCTGGAGGGAGTACTCGATGGCGGCGATGAAGCCCCGGACTGGTGACGGTCCGCTGGAAGCGACCAAAGAGGGACGCGGCATCGTGATGCGAGTACCACTGGAGGGCGGCGGCAGGCTCGTCGTCGAGTTAACCCCCGCCGAGGCCGCAGCGCTCGGTGACGAACTCAAGGGCGTCACCAGCTGAGCGGTGCGGGTTAGGCCGACACCCTGCGATAGATCTCGAGGGTCTGCTCGGCGATGCGCGCCCAGGAGAATTCATCAATACAGCGTTGACGTCCGGCCACCCCATAAGCCCGCGATCTCGACTGATCGGTCACCAATGTGTTGACCGCTTCGGCCAGGCCGGCTTCGAAGGCGGCCGTATCTGCAGGGTCATAGTGCACCAGGGTGCCGGTCACCGAGTCGTTGACCACCTCCGGAATTCCGCCGACGTCGGAGGCGATCACAGCAGTTTCACAAGCCATCGCTTCCAGATTGACGATGCCAAGCGGTTCGTAGACTGAGGGGCAGACGAAAGCGGTTGCTGCTGAGAGTATTTCGCGGATCTCATGCACCGGCAGTATGTCCCGGACCCAGAACACGCCACTGCGCTCATCTGCCAGGCTGGATACCGCGGCAGCAACCTCAGTGGCAATCTCGGGTGTGTCGGGAGCTCCCGCGCATAGCACCAGCTGTACATCCGGGTGGAAGTGATGCGCTGCTGCGATGAGATGGGGCACACCCTTCTGGCGGGTGATCCGGCCGACGAAGGCCACCATCGGCCGCGCGGGGTCCACGCCGAGCCTGCTGAGCACCGACTGGTCGGGGTCAGGTGCGGCCGCGTACCACACGTCGGTGTCGATACCGTTCTTGACGACGTGCACCCGGGTGGGTTCCAGTGCCGGATATGCCGACAGCACGTCGTCTCGCATACCGGAGCTGACGGCGATCACCGCGTCGGCGGACTGCACCGCGGTTCGCTCCACCCATAACGAAACCTGATAGCCGCCCCCGAGTTGCTCAGCCTTCCAGGGACGCATCGGTTCCAGCGAATGGGCGGTCAGTACGTGGGGAACGCCGTGCAGCAGTGCGGCGATATGTCCCGCCATGCCGGTGTACCAGGTATGCGAATGCACGACTGTCGCACCGACCGCTGCGTTCACCATCCTCAGGTCGGCCGAAAGCGTCGTCAACGCCGGATTCGCTTCGGCCAACGCGGGGTCGGGCTGATGGGCGAAAGCCCCGGGACGAGCCGCCCCCATGCAGTGCACATCGACTTCACACAGGCGGCGCAACTGGGCGACGAGTTCGGTCACGTGTACTCCTGCGCCGCCATAAACCTCAGGCGGGTATTCGCGGGTCATCATCGCCACTCGCATACCGCTGACCGTAGCCCCAACAGGCTTGTTGGGGCGAGAGGTTGGTAGCCCCAACAGGCTTGTTGGGGCGAGAGGTTGGCAGCCCCACAACGCTTGCGGGGCGATAGATAAACCTTGATTGCCCTAGCAGTCGGCGGGCGTGGTGACTAGGTTTACCCCCATGAGGGAGTTGCCACACGTGCTGGGCATCGTCATGGCCGGTGGCGAGGGTAAGCGGCTCTATCCGCTGACCGCGGACCGAGCCAAGCCCGCGGTTCCCTTCGGTGGTGCCTACCGGCTCATCGACTTCGTACTGTCCAATCTGGTTAATGCTCGCTATCTTCGTATTTGTGTTCTGACTCAGTACAAGTCGCATTCACTCGACCGGCATATCTCGCAGAACTGGCGATTGAGCGGCCTGGCGGGTGAATACATCACACCGGTGCCCGCGCAGCAACGTCTTGGCCCCCGTTGGTACACCGGCTCGGCCGACGCGATCTTTCAGTCGTTGAACCTGATTTATGACGAGGATCCCGACTACATCGTGGTGTTCGGAGCAGATCATGTCTACCGGATGGATCCCGAACAGATGGTGCAGTGCCACATCGACAGCGGCGCCGGCGCAACGGTGGCCGGAATCCGGGTACCACGTGCCGAGGCGTCTGCATTCGGTTGTATCGATGCCGACGAAACCGGCCGCATCCGCAGCTTCGTCGAGAAGCCGGCTGACCCGCCCGGCACTCCCGACGATCCCGAGCAAACCTTTGTGTCGATGGGCAACTACATCTTCACCACCAAGGTGCTCATCGACGCCATCCGTGCCGACGCCGAGGACGATCAGTCCGACCACGACATGGGCGGCGACATCATTCCGCGCCTGGTGTCAGAGGGCAGGGCCGCGGTCTATGACTTCAACAACAATGACGTGCCGGGCGCTACTGAACGCGACCGCGGGTACTGGCGGGACGTCGGGACACTGGACGCTTTCTACGATGCGCATATGGACCTGGTCTCGGTGCACCCGGTTTTCAATCTGTACAACAAGCGCTGGCCGATCCGAGGACAGTCGGAGAACCTGGCGCCGGCCAAGTTCGTCAACGGTGGATCCGCGCAGGAGTCGGTAGTCGGCGCGGGCAGCATCATTTCGGCGGCATCGGTGCACAACTCGGTCCTGTCGAGCAATGTCGTGGTCGAAGACGGCGCCATCGTGGAGGGCAGCGTTCTGATGCCCGGGGTTCGAGTGGGACGCGGCGCGGTGGTACGGCGCGCGATCCTCGACAAGAACGTGGTGG
Source organism: Mycobacteriaceae bacterium (assembly GCA_037138615.1). GTDB lineage: Bacteria > Actinomycetota > Actinomycetes > Mycobacteriales > Mycobacteriaceae > Mycobacterium. The sequence goes on from JBAXIA010000002.1 coordinate 15,510, forward strand.
TAGGACCCGGAGAGCAGGTTGGCGTGGACCCGGAAAAAGACCGGGAGCGCTTCGCGATCAGTACCGGCGGGGTGGTGGCCGTGGGCAAGGGTGTCTGGATCTAGCCCGGCGGTCTTATGGCGTGGCGCGTTTCTTGCGCCGCCTTCGCCGCAGTAACCAGAACGCACCCCAGGCCAACGCAACCATCACCACGAGAACCAGTGCGGGGATCACAATCGCGATCAGCGACAGGCTCACGCTTGTGAAGTCCTCAATGGTGCTCAGCACAGGCGCCGCGACGCCTGCGGTGGCGACATTGGCCGCTGGGCGCACCGCTGTCTTCGTCAGGTGGACTACTAACGCGGTTACCACCCCGATCGCCACCGGGACCCACTGACCGGTGCGGGCGAACTCGGCGGGGTCGGATACCGCCGCGGTCTGGGCCGCGGTGCCCGAACCGAATACGATGCCGCCGGAGGCAGGCCGCACGAAGGTCTGCACCGCGTCATTGACCGAGTCCAGGGCTGGGACCTTGTCTGCGACGATCTCCACCGCCAGCAGGACGGCGACGATCGCCATCACCCAGCCGTTTTCCAGCCAGGTCCAGCCGTGTGGCAACGAGATGAGGCTGGTGAACCGAGCCAGCAAGCCCATCAACAGCATCGGAATGTAGGCGTTGAGTCCGGCGGCGGTTGCCAGGCCGAAGCCGGTCATCAGTTCCACGCGGAAGACCTCAGTCGCGTACCGCTACGAGGACACCGTCCCCCAGAGGCACCAGCACGGGGGTGAGTTGTTCGTCCTCGGCGATCAATCGGGCCGCCTCACGCACAGCGGTCACCTCGGCGTCGTTGGCCGCCGGATCGCCCGCCCGCCCATCGAGTGCGGCGTGGTGCACCACGATCACCCCGCCGCGCCGCAGCAGCCGCACGCCCTCGACGACGAAGTGCGGCTGGTCAGACGGCGAGGCGTCGATGAGGACGAGGTCGTAGGACTCGTCGGCCAGCCGAGTGAGCACCTCCTGCGCCCGCCCTGCGATCAGACGGGTGCGGCCCGGACCGATACCTGCTTCGGTGAAGGCCTGCTTGGCCAGCCGCTGGTACTCCGGCTCAATGTCGATGGTGGTAAGGACGCCGTCGTCACGCATACCCGAGAGCAACCACAGCCCGCTGACTCCGGTGCCGGTTCCGACCTCGACGATCGCCCTGCCGCCACTGAGCCGGGCCAGCAAGCTCAACAGCGCTCCGACCGCGGGCGTCACCGCGCCTGCTCCTGCGTCGATGGCCCGCTCGCGGGCCGAGGCGACAATGGCGTCTTCGGAGATGGATCCCTCGGCATGAAGCAGGATCCGCTCGGCCCGGCTTGGCGGCCGCGCGCTGCCGGGATCGTCGGTGATGGACATTCTCAGCAGCGTAGATCAACTCCATCCGTGCGTCCGCCGACGCGCCAGGTCGGTCCAGGGGGCCTTCGACCGGCCCTAACGCACCGATAGCAAGAGATTGCTAAGAATTAGCCATCCGCTTGCATTTTACCTGCTAAGGCATTACTTATCAGATAACATTTAGTTTGCTCACATGGGTTGCACACCGGGATGGGGAAAGGTAATCCACATGAAACGCCGTAGCAGTTCGGCGGGGAATACCCCGCAGCGCGCTGGTGTTGTGACCGTTGACATGTCCAGCGGTATCGAGCCGCCGGCACTGGATCACCAGGAGGATCCGACGACCACCAGACCGATGGCCTCAGCGACCGTGTCGCGCGTGGCCCCAGCAACGATGTCGCGCGTCGCGCCCGATGTCGATTTGGGCTGGGTCGAGCCGTCCGACGAGCTTCAGGGCACCGCGGTGTTCGATGCGACGGGCGACCGGGCGGCCATGCCGTCCTGGGATGAACTGGTGCGTCAACATGCCGACCGGGTTTACCGGCTGGCATACCGGCTGTCGGGCAATCAACACGACGCCGAGGACCTCACCCAGGAGACCTTCATCCGGGTGTTCAGGTCGCTGCAGAGCTACCAGCCCGGCACCTTCGAGGGCTGGTTGCACCGCATCACCACCAACCTCTTCCTCGATATGGTCCGTCGGCGCAGTCGCATCCGGATGGAGGCGCTGCCCGAGGATTACGACCGGGTACCCGCCGACGGACCTACTCCGGAGGAGATCTACCACGACTCACGTCTCGGGGCGGATCTGCAGGCTGCGCTGGACTCGCTGCCGGCAGAGTTCCGCGCCGCGGTTGTCCTGTGCGATATCGAAGGTTTGTCCTATGAGGAAATCGGGGCGACGCTCGGAGTCAAGCTGGGCACCGTGCGCAGCCGGATCCATCGCGGTCGCCAGGCCCTTCGGGACTACCTGGCCGCGCAGTCGGGACAGCACGCGGTCACCGCCGCGTCTGCCGGATAGCGGCGCGCTCCAGGCTGCTGTGTCACCGCATCGGTCCTGATCGCGCTACATTTAATGAGGTTCCGTCGTTCGGCTGGTACGGACGTGCGTGGGCGAACGGGAGTAAGGGGTGCAGGCTATGTTCGACCCGGGTCATGTGTTCCGTCGGGCCCTGTCGTGGCTGCCCGCACACTTCGTCTCGCAGAATGACGCACCGGTCGGCGCGCTCCGTCAGTTCAACTCAACTGAGCACCTGTCCACCGAGGCGATTGCCGCCTACGTGGACGGGGAACTGCGGATGAAGGCCCACCTGCGCGCCGGGCATCACCTCGCACTGTGTCAGCAGTGCGCCGCAGAGGTCGACGCCCAGGGGCAGGCCCGCACAGCGTTGCGGGACTCCCGGCCGGTCAGTATGCCCAGCACTCTGATGGGCTTGCTCTCCCAGATTCCGCAGTCGACGCCTGACGAGACGATGCCCGCGCCGCCCCGCCTGACTGAACAGTTGGCTGAGGACAATACGCGGGGCCGGCGTAAGCGCCGGTAGGGTGAAACCCGACACCAGCGCGATGCGCTGGTCTTTACGCGTCTTCTCCTGACCGCCCGAATAGAGGTTGATGTGAGCCCCAGCAAGGACAGTTCCGGCGGCGCCCCCCGCCTGGCGCCCCGTCCCGTCTCGCGACCGCCGGTCGATCCCGCCGCCACCCGGACATTCGGCCGTCCGCGCGGCGTCGACGGTTCCTTCGTCGCCGAGGAGTTACGGCCGGCCAAGTACCGGGGCTCGGGTGAGTTCACGGCCACGGAGAAGAAGTCCGATCCGGTGCTTCAGGAGGCCTTCAGCCGCCCGTATCCGGGTGGAGAGTCCCTGCAACGGCACCCGGCTGATGTCGGGGCGCTCACCGCAGGGACTGACGTCATGCCAGAGCCCGCCGATCCGTGGCGTGACCCGGCCGCCGCCGCGGCGCTCGGCACCCCGGCATTGGACAAGCCAGTGCAGACCGTGCCCGGCGCATCGATCGGCAAGCTCGGCGTGCGCGATGTGTTGTTCGGTGGCCGGGTGTCCTACACGGCCTTGGCGGTGCTCGGCATCATGGCATTGCTGATCGGTGTCGCAGGCGGCTGGGTGGGGCGCAAGACAGCGGAGGTGGTCGAGGCGTTCACCACATCCAAGGTCACGCTCTCGACCTCCGACGGCGGCGATGTGCCCGCCGGCCGTTTTGCACAGGTCGCCGCGTCGGTGGCTGACTCGGTGGTCACCATCGAGGCCAAGAGCGACGAATCGGGAGCGCAGGGCTCGGGCGTGGTCGTCGATGGCCGCGGCTACGTCGTCACCAACAACCACGTGGTGTCCGAAGCCGCCGCAAGTCCGAGCAAGTTCAAACTCACTGTGGTCTTCAACGACGGCAAAGAAGTGCCGGCCAACCTCGTCGGGCGGGACCCGAAGACAGATCTGGCCGTGCTGAAGGTCGACAACGTCGACAACCTCACGGTGGCAAAGTTCGGTGACTCCGACAAGCTGCGGGTGGGCGAAGAGGTGATTGCCGCCGGTGCCCCGTTGGGTCTGCGCAGCACGGTCACTCACGGCATCATCAGCGCGCTGCACCGACCTGTTCCGCTGTCGGGCGAAGGGTCGGACACCGACACCGTCATCGACGCGATCCAGACCGATGCCTCGATCAACCACGGTAACTCAGGCGGTCCGCTGATCAATATGAATTCCGAAGTCATTGGTATCAACACAGCCGGGAAATCGTTGTCCGACAGCGCAAGTGGACTCGGCTTTGCTATTCCGGTCAACGAAGTCAAAGCCACGGTCGAGACGCTGATCAAGGACGGCAAAGTCGCGCACCCGACACTTGGGCTGTCGGCGCGTTCGGTGAGCAATGACCTCGCCTCCGGCGCTCAGGTGGCGAACGTGAAAGCCGGCGGAGCCGCGGATAAGGCCGGCATCAAGGAAAACGACGTTGTGGTCAAGGTCGGTAACCGCAAGGTCGCCGACGCCGACGAGTTCGTTGTGGCAGTCCGGCAACTCAAGATCGGGCAGGATGCCCAGATCGAGGTCATGCGTGAGGGTCGCAAGGTGGTCCTGACGGTGAATCCGACTCCGGACAACTGACGCGGTGTTCGCCAACGTCGGGTGGGGGGAGATGATCCTGCTTGTCGTGGTCGGCTTGGTGGTACTGGGGCCGGAACGGCTGCCCGGCGCGATCCGGTGGACCACGGGTGCGATCCGACAGGCACGTGAGTACCTCAGCGGCGCCACCAGTCAGTTGCGCGAGGAACTCGGCCCCGAGTTCGATGATCTTCGCCAACCGCTGAACGAATTGCAGAAGCTGCGCGGTATGACGCCACGGGCAGCGTTGACCAAGCACCTGCTCGACGGTGACGACTCCTGGCTCACCGGCGACTTCGACACCCCGCCGACCAAGCCGCAGAGCGCGACGATGCCGTCCGCGCAGGTATCGGAGCCACCGATCGGTCCCGTCCCATTCGATGCGGATGCAACCTGACCCGTCGCGGTCGGGGGATGGACCCCAACCCGCAGTCAGCGCGCCGCGGGGTCCAGTCCCAGTGACATCCCGGCCAGCCCGCGCTTGCGTGCCATGAGCGTGTCGGCGATGCGCCGCAACTCGTTGCCCGCTGCCGATTCCGGTGCCGACAACACCAGTGGCACACCGGAATCACCCGCTGCCACCAGTGCCGGATCCAGCGGCACCTGGCCGAGTAGTGGCACGTCGGCCCCTACCGCCAGAGTCAGCCGCTCAGCCACCTGACGGCCTCCGCCCGCACCGAAAATCTCCCAGGTGGTGCCGTCGGGCATCAGCAGCCCGGCCATGTTCTCCACCACCCCGACGATGCGCTGCCGGGTCTGCAGCGCGATGGCACCGGCGCGCTCGGCAACCTCGGCGGCAGCGACCTGAGGGGTGGTCACCACCAGGATCTCGGCACTTGGCAGCAGTTGGGCCACCGAGATGGCCACATCACCGGTTCCGGGCGGCAGATCCAGCAGCAGCACGTCGAGATCGCCCCAGTACACGTCGGCGAGGAACTGTTGCAACGCCCTGTGCAGCATCGGCCCACGCCATGCCACTGGAGCATTGCCCTGGGTGAATTGCGCTATTGAGATGACCTTCACATCGTGCGCGATGGGCGGGAGGATCATGGACTCGACCTGGGTGGGCCGGTCGTTTGTCCCCATCATTCGCGGCACCGAGTGACCGTAGATATCAGCGTCGAGCAGGCCTACCGACAATCCGCGAGCGGCCATAGCTGCCGCGAGATTGACTGTAACGCTTGACTTTCCGACTCCGCCCTTGCCTGATGCCACAGCGTAAACCCGCGTCAGCGAACCGGGCTGAGCAAACGGGATCACCGATTCGGCCGAGAGTCCCTGATCGCCGCGCAACTGTTTGCGCAATGCGGTGCGTTGCTCATCGCTCATCACGTCCAGGTTCACCGTGATCACACCGGTGCCGGGGACGTCGGCGACGGCCGTGGTGACCATCTCAACGATCTCGGTTTTTTTGGGGCAGGCCCCGGTGGTCAGGTAGATCTCGACGTGGACGGCGCCGTTGTCGTCGACCGTGACGCTCTTGACCATATTGAGTTCGGTGATCGGCCGCCGAAGTTCGGGATCGATGACACCGGCCAGAGCGGCGCGGACCGCCTTCTCCCGATCGCTGCTGTTTTGGGTCATTACTGCTGAGTCTAGATGCGGGGGAGTGACGCCCCCGCGGAGGTGTGCGTCAGCTAGGCCGGACCCGGCAATGCGCCGTAGCCCTGCAGTGGTGGCTGAGGCTCAGCCACCACACCGGGATCGGGTGCGAGTGCGTCTCCGGGGGCCGGATTAAGCCACGGCGCGACCGGCGCCGGCAATGAACCCGGCCACGGTGCGGTATCGACGGGTGCATCCACCATCGGTGGTGTCATCCAGGGCACCGGCGTCATCGGCATCATCCAGGGTGGCAGATCCGAGGTCGGCTCGGCCGCCGGCGGCAGCTGCGAGGCCATACAGATCACCTGGCAACCATGCTCGGGCAGAACGCTTGAACCCACACCGCCAACCGGCCCGGGCATGCTCATCTGGCCTGCCATATCACCGCTGCCGAGGTTGAACAACGGCAGCTGCGACAGCAGGTCACCGGGCATACCGGGGCCCAGGCCCTCCGGGTTCTCAAGATGGGCATCTCCGAGGGCCGGGATCGGGCCGGTGATCAACGGCAGGTCGACCGGTGCCACGCCGGTCGCGTACGCGGCGGCCCAGCCCAGCACGTTCTGGGCGTACGGCATCGAGTTGTTGTAGCGCAGAATCGCGGTTAACACCTGCGCCTGGTTGCGCAGGTTCAGGCCCCCACTGCACAGGTAGCGGGCGGCTGACAGGGTGGCGTCGAACAGGTTCTGCGGGTCGGCCCTGCCGTCACCGTCGCCATCGGAGGCGTACCGCGACCAGGTTCCGGGCAGGAACTGCATGGGGCCCATCGCCCTGGCGTAGGTGGCGCGACCGCCCATGCTGTTCTGCACGATGACCTCGTTGCCGGGCAACGTTCCATCCAGTGTCGGTCCATAAATGGGCCGCACCGCCGTGCCGCGTGCATCGGTGGCCCCGCCGTTGGCATGGGACGACTCGATGCGGCCGATACCGGCCAGCAGGTTCCAGCTCACCCCGCATCCGGGGGCTGCGGTTGCCATGGTCTGCTCCGCCTTGCGGTAGGCGGCCAGCGCCATGCCGGGAATCCTCATCCCGCCCACGGCGCTGACGACCGCGGCCGGGGGTGGGGGCGAGTAGCCGGGGGTTGCTGCGAACCGGAAATCGGCCGGCGGTTTGGCCATCGCGACCACCGTCATGCCCTGCGATTCCGGTTCGGGAGACTTCACTGAGGCCAGGGGTGCGACATTGCTGCTGCTCAACGGGACGCCGGCGTGGCCGGGAGACGCGGCCACGGCACCGGCCAGCATCAGTGGCGTCAGCACGGCGATGCCGAACGCAGGGGTGCGCACCACCCCGCCCGCCCGGCGCTTCATCCCCACGCATCCATCCTCAACAGATACCCGAACCGTTCTTGTGATCCAGCACACCATACATAAGGGTGTGACGCCTGTGGCGCGCTATGGCAGCTTGTCCTCGGGTGCCCTTTTCCCGCGCCGCTCCGTGGATCCGTGTTTGCCGGGCTCTTTCGTGGCCGGTTGCAGGGGCTCAAGAAGTTCCCGGATCTCATCGAGTTCGCGGCGGAGATAGTCCCGGGTGGCGACTTCGCCGACCGCCAATCGCAATGCGGCCAGTTCTCGGGCTAGGAACTCGGTGTCGGCCTTGGTTTGCTCAGCGCGGCGCCGGTCCTCGTCGAGGGCGACTCTGTCGCGGTTTTCCTGGCGGTTCTGCGCCAGCAGGATCAGCGGTGCGGCATAGGCGGCCTGTGTGGAGAAGGCCAGGTTCAGCAGGATGAACGGGTAGGGATCCCAGCGCAGGCCTACGGCGAACAGGTTCAGGGTGATCCACACGATCACCAGGACCGTCTGCCACAGCAGGTAGCGACCGGTGCCGAGGAACCGTGCGATCGCCTCGCTGTACCGGCCCACCGCCTCCTGGTCGAAATTCAGCGACGGCCGCCGCGAGGTGCGCGGGGTGTCCAGTCGCTGACGCGAATCGCTCACGGGGTTCGCCCCGCGATCACGTTCGCTTCGTCCTCCTCGAAACTCTCCCGCCAGTCGTCCGGCAGCAGATGGTCGAGGACGTCGTCGACGGTGACTGCACCGAGCAGATGATTGGACTCGTCGACAACCGCGCCGCAGACGAGGTTGTAGGCGGCGAGGTGCCGGGTGACCGCCCCGAGTGGGGAGTCCGGACGCAATGGGGGCAACTCGGGATCGAGGATGCCGCTGACCAGGTTCGCCGGCGGTTCCCTCAGTAGTGCCTGCAGATGCACACAGCCCAGGTAGCGGCCGGTGGGCGTCGCGGTTGGGGGACGCACCACGAAGACCAGGGATGCCAGCGCCGGGGTCAGGTCGGGATCGCGCACCCGGGCCAGGGCCTCCGCGACCGTGGTGTCCGGGGCCAACACCACCGGTTCGGAGGTCATCATGCCGCCTGCGGTGTAGGGGGAGTGGCTCAGCAGTCGGCGCACCGGTTCGGAGTCCTCCGGATCCATCCGACGCAGCAGCGCTTCGGCTTCCGTCGGATTCAGCACACCGAGCAGGTCGGCGGCATCATCGGGATCCATCGCCTCAAGCACATCAGCGGCCCGCTCAGTATCCAGACCCATCAGCAGCTCGGTCTGGTCGTCTTCGGGCAACTCCTGCAGGATGTCGGCCAGCCGTTCGTCGTCGAGCGCCTCGACAACCTCAATGCGGCGTTTGGCGGGCAGATCGCGCAGCGCATCGGCTACCTCGACCGGACGCCGGCCCTCGAACTGGTGCAGCAGCTGGGCCACGCCCTGGCCGGGCATCGCCAGTCCTGACGGAGTGAGCCCCTGTACGTTCTGCCACTCCACGACCGTGACCGCCGATCGCCGTCCCAGCCGTCGCTGGCTGCGCACCGCGACCCTGGTGACCACCCAGTCCCGAGTCCGGCTCTGTTCGATCCCCAGGTCGATGACGATGACGTCGATGTCGGCCAGCTGCTCCTGATCGGGGTCGGTGACCCTCACCCGGGTGTCGAGCACCTGCCCCAACACCAGAACCTCGCCCGGATGCTGGGCGAATCGACGCAGCGAGAGGTTTGCTGTATTGAGTGTGACGGCATTCGGCTCGATTGCCGTCAATCGCAGCATCGGGACGAAAATACTTCTACGGCTTGTCATTTCAACAACAAGTCCAAGCACCCGTGGTTGCTGGCGCACGATGCTGATGCTGATCACCACATCCCGCACGCGGCCCAGGGACTCGCCGTCGGGACCCAGCACGGCCATGCCCGCCAGCCGTGCCGCGTATACCCTGTTGACCGACGCCATGACTACAAAGGGTAGGAGTCGGTGCGTGGACAATTCCGATCGGCCTGGCTATCGGCCCCGCAGGACCTGTTTATCGGTGCCGGGCAGCAATCCCAAGATGATCGAGAAGGCCAAAAGCCTGCTCGCCGATGAGGTGTTCCTCGATCTGGAGGACGCGGTGGCACCGGATGCCAAGGCGCAGGCTCGGACCCAGGTCGCGGCAGCGTTGGCGGGGCCCGGGTGGGCAGGCCAGTTGCGTGGAGTTCGGGTCAATGACTGGACGACGCCGTGGACGTACACCGATGTGATCGATGTGGTGTCGACGGCAGGTGCACACCTCGATGTCATCGTGCTGCCCAAGGTGACCGACGCACACCACGTGCAAGCGCTGGATCTATTACTCACCCAACTTGAGCGCAGCCACGGGTTGGATGTGGGCCGGATCGGAATCGACGCCCAGATCGAAGATGCCATGGGTCTGAAGAACATCGACGCAATCGCCGGGGCACCGCGAGTGCAGGCACTGGTGCTTGGACCGGCCGATCTGATGGCCAACCTCAACATGCGCACGCTGGTGGTGGGTGAGCAACCGGAGGGCTACGACGTCGGTGACGCCTACCACCATGTATTGATGACCATTCTGATCGCTGCGCGCGCGCATGGTGTCGCTGCGATCGATGGCCCCTATCTGAAGGTGCGCGATATCGAGGCGTTCCGCAGGGTGGCGGGCCGGTCCGCCGCCCTGGGCTACGACGGCAAGTGGGTGCTGCATCCCGATCAGATAGCGGCGGGCAACGAAATTTTCTCCCCCACACAGCAGGAGTACGACCGCGCTGAGCTCATTATTGAGGCCTATGGGTGGCACACCTCGAAGGCCGGTGGTGTGCGCGGCGCGGTGATGCTCGGCGATGAGATGATCGACGAAGCCAGTCGGAAGATGGCACTGGTGGTGGCGAGCAAGGGGCGGGCAGCCGGGATGATGCGGCAGTCGGCGCCGTTCGCACCGCCGACTTAGGCATCAATTCAAGGCGTTGGTCATCCAGACGACGCTGATCACCAATGACACAACGCCGACGACGATCCCGGCAACCGCCAGACCATAACCGCCCTGACGGGTCTTCTTGATCTGGCTGATCGCGATCGCGCCCAGCCCGATGCCGACGATCGACCCGACCCCGCACAGCAGGCCCACGACCGAGGCCACCAGTGAGAAGATGGCCAGCGTGTTGGTGCCGGCCTGCTGAGCCGGATATCCGTACCCCGTCGGATAGGGCGCGCCGTACTCCGGGGGCGGTGCGTAGCCGACGGGCGGGTACGGGTCGGCTCCCGGGGGCGCGCCGTACGGCGGGCTGTACCGGGGGTCATATGGGGGGTTGTAGCCACCGGCTGGCGGAAAACCGGCATAGCCCGGCGGCGGCAGGGGAGGCGGGTACCCGCCATAGGCTGGAGTTTGTTCGATGGGCGGCGGTTCATAGCCACCCGAGGGCGGCTGCTGGCCCTCGTTCTGCGACTTTTCGCCGGGGTCACCGCTGCCAGCTGTCATGCTATTTAACCTAGCGTATGTGCTGCAGGTCAGGGCGGCGCTGATGGACAGAGGAGAACGACAACAATGACCAGTCCCTTCCAACCCGCGCAGAATCCAGGTGCGGTTCCCAGTGGCGCCCCGGGGTCGTCGCGCCGGGGCCCGCTTGGTTTGCCGACACCGCCCAAAGGCTGGCCGGTGGGTTCGTATCCGACCTACGCCGAGGCCCAGAAGGCCGTCGACTATCTGTCCGACAATCAGTTTCCGGTGCAGCAGGTGACCATCGTCGGGGTTGATCTGATGCAGGTCGAGCGGGTGACCGGACGGCTCACCTGGGGCAAGGTCATCGGCGGTGGCATGCTCAGCGGCGCTTGGCTGGGCGTCTTCATCGGCCTCGTATTGGGCTTTTTCGGCAACCCGGGGCAATCGCTGGCAATCGGTGTCGTCGCGGGTGTGATCTTCGGGCTGATCACCTCCTCGATTCCGTATGCGATGGCAAAGGGCACAAGGGATTTCAGCTCGACGATGCAGCTTGTCGCCGGACGTTACGACGTGCTGTGCGATCCGCAGAACGCCGAGCGGGCGCGGGACATGCTGTCGCGCTTGAGGTTATAGCCGTTGACGACCGGTTTCCCGGTTACAGTGACCCCTGATGCTCAGATGAACGGCGAGAGGCGGATGTCGTGAGGATCGTTGGCACCCGCGCCCGGCGCGCGACCGCCGTCGTGCTGGCTTCGCTCACCACAACCTCGGCGGTGTCGGCGTGTGGTTCCGGCGGTGACGGTCGGGTTGTAACCCTCTACACGGCAGCCGGTGACGCCGCGACGTTCACCGCGGTCGCCGATCGCTGCAATTCGGAATTCGGCGGGCGATTCCGGATCCAACAGTTCAGCCTTCCCAAGGGTGCTGATGATCAACGGCTACAGCTGGCCCGCCGAGTCACCGGTAACGACCAGACCCTGGATGTGATGGCCCTCGACGTCGTATGGACCGCGGAGTTCGCCGAAGCGGGTTGGGCGCTGCCACTGTCGGCCGATCCCGCCGGAATGGCTGAGGCCGATGCCGCCGACGACACCTTGCCCGGGCCGCTCGAGACCGCTAAGTGGCGGGGCAAGCTGTTCGCCGCACCAATCACCACCAACACCCAATTACTGTGGTACCGACCGGATCTGGTGGCTCCCCCACCTCCCACCTGGGACCAGATGCTGGCTGACGCCGACCGGCTGCACGCGCAGGGTAAACCCAGCTGGATCGCAGTGCAGGCCAAGCAATACGAAGGCCTCGTGGTCTGGTTCAACACGCTGCTGGAGAGTGCCGGCGGTCGGGTGCTGTCCGAGGATGGCAAGACCGTCACCCTGGTCGACACTCCGGAGCACCGTGCCGCCACCGTCAGGGCGCTGCAGATCATCAAGTCGGTGGCAACCGCGCCCGGCGCCGACCCGTCTGTCACCCAGACCGACGAAGGCACCGCGCGGTTGGCCCTCGAGGCGGGCAACGCCGCACTCGAGGTCAACTGGCCGTTCGTTTTCGCCTCCATGTTGGAGAACGCCACCAAGGGCGGTGTCCCGTTTCTGCCGTTGGCCGACAAGCCGGAACTTGCCGGCAGCATTAATGACGCGGGCACCTTCGCGCCCACCGACGAGCAGTTCGCACTCGCGCTCGACGCCAGTAAGGAGGTGTTCGCCTTCGCGCCGTACCCGGGCGTGACACCCGGGCAGCCGGCCCGGGTCACCCTCGGCGGTCTCAACTTCGCGGTTGCCAGTACCACGCGGCACCCGGCCGAGGCTTTCGAGGCGATCCGATGCATCCGCAGTGAGAGCAATCAGCGCTACACCTCGATTGAGGGCGGTCTGCCCGCGGTGCGCGCGTCGCTGTATGCCGACCCCGACTTTCAGAAGAAGTACCCGCAGTACGCGATCATCCGCGATCAGCTGATCACCGCGGCGGTCCGGCCGGCGACACCGAACTATCAGGCAATGTCCTCGCGCATCTCGGCGACTCTGGCGCCGATCACCTCGATCGACCCGGAGAAGACCGCTGATGAGCTCGCCGTCCAGGTTCAGAAAGCCATCGACGGCAAAGGGTTGATCCCGTGACCGCGCCTGCCGTCGGCACCGACGATCGTCGTTCGCAGCGGCGCCTGGCCTATCTCCTGATCACCCCGGCAGTCATCCTGATGCTGGCGGTGACGGCCTATCCGATCGGGTACGCCATCTGGCTGAGCCTGCAGCGCTACAACCTGGCCAGTCCTGCCGACATCAAGTTCGTCGGCTTGGCCAACTACCAGACCATTCTCACCGATAAGTATTGGTGGACAGCATTTTTCGTCACACTGGCTATCACGATTATCTCAGTGGCGATCGAGTTCGTCCTCGGCCTTGCTCTCGCGTTGGTAATGCATCGCACGATCTTCGGCCGGGGCGTGGTGAGAACGGCAATCCTCATTCCGTACGGCATCGTCACCGTCGCCGCGTCCTACAGCTGGTACTACGCATGGACACCGGGCACCGGCTACCTGGCCAACCTGCTGCCGGACGGAAGTGCGCCGCTGACCCAGCAGATCCCCTCGCTGGCGGTGATCATCGGAGCCGAAGTCTGGAAGACCACACCGTTCATGGCCTTGCTGCTGCTGGCGGGCCTTGCCCTGGTGCCTGACGACCTTCTCAAGGCCGCCGAAGTCGACGGCGCCGGCGCGTGGACGCGGCTGACCCGGGTGATTATCCCTCTGATCAAACCCGCCATCCTGGTCGCGCTGCTGTTCCGCACGCTCGACGCCTTCCGGATCTTCGACAATATCTATGTGCTGACCGCGGGCTCCAATGACACGGCTTCGGTGTCGATCCTGGGTTATGACAACCTGTTCAAGGCATTCAACATCGGACTGGGTTCGGCCATCAGTGTTCTGGTATTCGCCGCGGTTGCGATCATCGCCTTCGTCTTCATCAAGCTGTTCGGCGCGGCCGCGCCTGGAACCGACGGGGAGGCGCGCTGACATGGCCGAGCGAGTTGGTCCGAGACGTGTGACCGCCTGGGCTGTCATCAATACGCTGGTGATCGTGTACGCATTGGTTCCGGTGCTGTGGATCCTGAGCCTGTCGCTCAAACCCACCTCAACAGTCAAGGACGGCAAGCTGATTCCGTCGTCGATTACCTTCGACAACTACAGGGGGATCTTCAAAGGTGATGTGTTCAGCTCTGCGCTGATCAATTCGGTCGGCATCGGGCTGATCACCACATTCATCGCCGTGGTGATCGGCGGCATGGCGGCCTATGCGGTGGCACGCTTGGACTTTCCTGGCAAGCCGTTACTCGTCGGAGTCGCCCTGCTGATCGCTATGTTCCCGCAGATCTCCCTTGTCACGCCGCTGTTCAATATCGAACGCAAACTGGGGTTGTTCGACACCTGGCCCGGTCTGATCATCCCGTACATCACCTTCGCTCTGCCGTTAGCCATCTATACGTTGTCGGCCTTCTTCCGGGAGATTCCCCGGGATCTGGAGAAGGCCGCCAAGATGGACGGCGCGACGCCGGCTCAAGCATTCCGCCGGGTGATTGCGCCACTGGCCGCGCCCGGCATCGTCACCGCGGCCATCCTGGTGTTCATCTTCGCCTGGAATGACCTACTGCTTGCGCTGTCGTTGACAGCGACGAATGCGGCCATCACTGCGCCCGTCGCTATCGCGAACTTCACCGGAAGCTCCCAGTTCGAGGAGCCGACAGGGTCGATCGCCGCGGGTGCAATGGTGATCACCATCCCGATCATCGTGTTTGTTCTGATCTTCCAACGAAGGATTGTCGCCGGGCTGACCTCCGGCGCGGTGAAGGGGTAGTCGATGGCTGAAATCGTTCTGGACCACGTCAGCAAGCAGTACCCCGACGGCGCCACGCCGGTGCGCGACCTCAGCCTCACCATCGCCGACGGCGAGTTCCTCATCCTCGTCGGACCGTCGGGATGCGGAAAGTCGACCACCCTGAACATGATCGCCGGACTTGAGGACATCACCGCCGGGGAGTTGCGGATCGGCGGGCAGCGGGTCAACGAGAAGGCCCCCCGTGACCGTGACATCGCGATGGTGTTCCAGTCTTATGCGCTCTATCCGCACATGACCGTGCGCCAGAACATCGCCTTCCCGCTGACTTTGGCCAAGCTCAGTAAGTCTGAGATCGCTGCCAAGGTGGAGGAAACTGCCAAAGTTCTCGACCTCACTGCACTGCTGGACCGCAAACCCTCTCAGCTCTCCGGCGGTCAGCGGCAGCGGGTGGCAATGGGTCGCGCGATCGTTCGTAAGCCCAAGGCATTTCTGATGGATGAGCCGCTGAGCAACCTCGACGCCAAGCTGCGAGTGCAGATGCGTGGCGAGATCGCCCGACTTCAGAACCGTTTGGGCACCACCACCGTCTATGTCACACACGATCAGACCGAGGCGATGACACTCGGGGACCGAGTGGTGGTGCTGCGGGCCGGAGAGGCCCAGCAGATCGGCACACCCGATGAGCTCTACAACTACCCAGCCAATCTGTTCGTCGCCGGGTTCATCGGCTCGCCGGCAATGAACTTCTTCCCGGCTGTACCAACCGAAACCGGGTTCCGCCTGCCGGTCGGCCAGGCGATGCTGAGCGGTGTGACCCGCGATCTGCTGACCCGGAACCCCATTCCAGCTAACGTCATCGTTGGGGTGCGGCCTGAGCACTTCGAGGATGCCACGCTCATCGATGCCGGCGAGCGAGCCCGTGCCCTGACGTTCGGGGTGAAGGCCGATCTTGTCGAGTCACTCGGTGCTGATAAGTACGTCTACTTCTCAATCTCGGGCGCCGAAGCCCGTTCGGATCAGCTGGCTGAACTCGCCTCAGAGTCAGTTATCGGCGCGAATCGTTTTGTGGCAAGGGTTTCCGCTGAATCCAAAGCTGCCACCGGCCAGACTGTGGAATTGGCACTCGACACGACAAAGCTGCATATTTTCGATGCCGACACTGGAGTGAATCTCAGCGCACCGCCGCGGTGAGCGATTCGTTCGCCGCGGTGAAGCATTATCTCCGGGGCTATTTCGCAAGCGCGGGAATCGTTTCCGAGCCGGATATCGCGAGCGTGACCTTTCTGGGCGTGGAGCGCATCGATGTGCTCCGCTTCGGACCCGACCAGCGCGCAGGACTGGAAGACGTCTTCCACTACGTCTCCGTGGGATGTTCGCGCTACCCGATGACCGATGCCTCCGCGGCACTAGCCGATCCGATCCGTGGCCCGCGGGCCGAGATCACGTTGAGTCTTCGTGCAGGTGCCTCGGCAGACGGGCTGGCGCGCAGCCTGGCCGTCGTGGCAGCGACCCCGGCGGTCGACGGCGTAGTGCTGAGTGCGGGCGCACTGGTGGATTTGTCCGGCCCACTGTGGACAGGGGCACCGTTTACGGCGTTATTGCTGGGCGTATCCGACATCCCCGACATGCTCACCGAACCCCCGCGGGACCCGGTGCAGTTCCTGTCAGCAGTGCCGGTCAGCCAGACCGAGGGAGCGTGGGTGAGACTCAAAGGAGCCGACGCGATGCGCCAGGCCTGGGCCGACGATGGGGTCGACGTTCTGGACCCGTTGCGGCGGGCGTCGTCGCCGAACCGTTAGATCACGACCGCAACTCCCTGAAGAACATCGACGTTGAAGGACCGCGAGAACGTGGCGCCCGCGCTGTCGGTCGCTGTGATCGTCAGTGCCACAGTCGGATCGGTGTTGTAGTTCAGCGAGATGCCGTTCTTGAGCTTCAGGACTGTTGCCGCGCCCACCGTGGCTACCTCGAATCTGCCGTCTGACACGGTGAAGCTGAGCGCATCGCCGGCGTCTGGGTCGTGAGCCGTGATCGTTCCGACCTGTGCCCCCGGTGTTGCTTCCGTTACCGTCGGGTTGCTGACACGGTTGATGATGTTTGTAACGCTGTTGTCGGTGGACAGCACGGTGTAGTACTTGTAGGTCACCGATGCACCTGGAGCAAGATCACCGGCATTGAAGATGATGCCGATGGCACCGTCGGCGTTTACTTGAGCTCCAGTGGCTTGTACCGGGGTGGCGTAGGTGTACGGATTAGAGTTCGCGAAGCCGCCGAAATAAACCTGGCCCGAGCCCTCGCTGGTCATGAACAGAACAGTCGCCTGCTGCCCGGTCAGGGTGTTGTAGGCATCACCGGGTTGGCTGGTTCCGGAGACTGCTGCGACGCCGTCGGTTGCAACCTGCCCCCGAATAGTGTTGATGGTCGCGTAAGTGCCACCCTGGAACACGGTGTTGTCTGGGTCAAAGGATCGCATGAATTCCACGGCAGTCAGCGTGGCTCCGCCGACGTTGGTGAGAGTGACCTCCGTCTGGAAGAAGCTGTCATTGACCCGGAAGCTATGCACCTGGGTGGTCTGGAGCACGCCGCCGACGGTGGTGGTGAAGGTGCCCGAGAGCAGGCTCCCCACGGTGGTGTCGGTGAGCGACGTTCCAGTCAAAGCGGTGCTCGTTCCTGAATTACCTCTCAGGCCGGAGAATCCGCCGTACTGAGTGCCGTTGTACCCGACCGACCACCGCTCCTCCGGACTACCTGGGATGAAGAAGTCGATCCGGGAATCTACGCCATTACCGAAACCGTCGACGTCGTTGGAAAGGCCGACCTTAGGGCTGCCACTGGTTCCGAAGAATCCGGCTGGTTTCGCACCGGACGTGCCGAAGGAACCGACCGAGCTCAAGCCGAGTTCAATATAGTTACCGCCTAGGAAAAGCTCGCCGCCCGTCAAGGTGTCCCGCCCGCCCGCGGGGGTGCCGGGTACGGCGGGCTGGTAATTACGGAGCGAAGTCAGCAGGGACGCTGTCGATGCGTTGAACGCCAGCGACAGTGAATCCGGAGCACTATTGGGCCGGGGGCTGACGGCCACGACGACGGGAATGGTCACGGTTCCGCCATGACCGTCGCTGACCAGGACCGTGAAGGTGTCCGTAAGTGCAGATGCAGCGGCGCCGGGTACGGCGGCCGCGATCCGTGCGTTCACTGTAGGGGCGTAGAAGAATGCACCTGAGGGGAGGACTGTTAGTGCTCCCTTGGACGGTGAGGTGATCGCGATAAATGTGACCGTGTCGTTGTCGGCGTCGGTCGCGGTCAAGGTTCCCGCAACCGCTCCTGTCGTTGGGTTTGTTACCGATGCCGTCGCCCCTGCGGTTGGGGCGTTGTTGGCTGGAATGATCGAGACGGTGATGGTCTTGAGGGTGGTGCCGCCGTGGCCGTCGTCGGCGGCGATGGTGAAGGCGTCGGTGAGATCTGCAGCGGTGGCACCTGCTGCGGAGGCGGCATGCCGCACAACGGCATTCGGGGTGTAGGTGAATGCGCCGGACGGGTTGAATGCCAGTATTCCCTTGGACGGTGAGGTGATCGCGGTGAACGTGACCGTGTCGTTGTCGGCGTCGGTGGCGGTCAAGGTTCCCGCGATCGATCCCGTCGTCGGGTTTGCCACCAAGGCCGCTGACCCGACGGTTGGGGCGTTGTTGGCCGGACTGATCGCGACGGTGACGGCTTTGAAGGTGGTTCCGCCGTGGCCATCATCGACCGCGATGGTGAAGGTATCGGTGAGATCTGAGGCGGTGGCAACGTCGGCGGAAGCCGCGTGCCGTCCTGCCGCGGAGGGGGTATAAGTGAAAGCGCCCGTAGTGGCGTCAATAACCACAGTGCCGCGGGCGGGAGGGATATGGGTGGCGAACTTTGCGCCGTCGCCGTCGGTGTCAGTGAAGCTAATTGTTCCGGAGATGGAACCTGTGTAGGTATCCATGGCGCGAAAGGCCGGCGCTTCGACAATTGGAGCGGCGTTAACCAGTCCGATGGGAATATTGACCGTCACCACAGCGGTGTCGGGGGCGACTGTCCCACTGAAGGCCATCTTCGGGATGACGTGGCGCAGGATGCCCGCGTATCCGAAGACATGCGGGACGAGCCTAATCCCTGAGACGGAAGCGGTGAAGGCGTCAGTCCCGCCGGTGTGCGCAAACCCCTCATCCGGGGTGTAGACGTAGGTGCCGTCGACGCCGAGCTCCGCCGTACCGCGGGACGGGTTGCTGATGGTATAGCCAAGTATGTCGCCATTGAGGCCGACGTTACCGAGGCTTCCGCTGATAACCACGGTCCTGGGGTCGACGGTGGGCGGGGTCGGGTTCAGCGTTGGGTACGCATTCTCGTATGTGTAGTGGACTCTTCGGGATCCCACCCAGATTCCCGATGCGAGATCAGCAATGGGGTTGTCCAACGGGGGTGAGCCAGGGGCGAGAGTTCCCAACCCGTACCAGTTTACGGTCTTCAGGATTTCCTTCACGCTCACCGCTGCGACCTTTGGAGGCGGGTAGGGCATTGGTGAACGCCCAAGAATTGTGGCGGAGGCTTCGGTCGCGGCAGGGGAGGCCGACTGGGGGAGAATTATTGATCGCCTGTGATCGCCGGCTGCCTTATCGGCACTGCCTTCGACGCCGCCGACAGGCTTCCGATTCTGCGTGTCCCGCCTACTCGTGTTTGCTTGCGAGCTTGATGCCGCCGCGGCCTTGGGGTTGACGGGGTTTGACGAGCCGGCCGCCGCGCCGGTGTCATCGGCGGTGGCTATACCCGGGGCGGCTGTCATTGCCACCCCGAGGCCGGCTGCGACCGCGCCTGCCTGGAGCCAACGCACAACAGGAAGAGGCATTGGCTGACGTCTGCTTGCACGACGAATTCGATTGGCAGCAGCCATGATTCATTTCCCTGCAGTTGTTTTCCGGTCAAACCCGAACGCTAAACAACTAAACACTGTCGTGCGTCCGTTGACTACGGGTGTCGCCTGCCGGTCTAGAACAGTTCCGGCGTGTGACATTCCGCCGTAATCAGAAGTTAACGATCAGCGCTGAATTTGGCTCTCGCCGGAGGGACTGCTTGTCACCTGTCGCTGCGGCTTTTGCGCTACAGCCAGTGATTGCGCCGGAAGGTGAAGTACATGGATCCGCATACCGTCACCATCAGCAGGAGAACCGCGGGATATCCCCACCGCCATGCCAACTCCGGCATGTTCTCAAAGTTCATCCCATAGATACCGGCGATCATGGTCGGCACCGCGGCGATCGCCACCCAGGCAGTGATTTTGCGCATATCCAGGTTCTGCTGGAGTTCGACGCGGGCCAGAGCCGCATGCACCAACGACGACAGCATCTCGTCATGACTGGCGATCAGATCAGCCGCGGCGGTCTGATGATCCGCCACGTCCCGCATGTAGCGTCGGATCTCTTTGGGCAGCAGGTCCTGATAGTCGGTCTGCATTCGCGCCAGCGCATCGGTGAGTGGCCAGACCGCGCGCCGCAATTCCACCACCTCGCGCTTGAGCAGGTAGATGGGCTCGATCTCGGTCCGGCGATTCGGTGAGAACGTGTCCTCCTCCATCGCATCGATATCGGCCTCCATCGCCTCGCTCACCCAACGATAAGAGTCGACGACGTGATCGGCGATTGCATGCATCACCGCTGACGGCCCCAATGCCAGTTGGCTTGGCTGCGCTTCAAGGTGCTTCCGGACGCCGGCAAGGCCGGTGTGATCACCGTGGCGGACCGTGATGACGAAATCGGGTCCGACGAAAACCATGATCTCGCCGGTCTCGACGATCTCGCGGGCCAGCGCTACCGACTCGTGCGGCACATACTTCACGGTCTTGACAACTAGGAACAGGATGTCGTCGTACCGCTCGATCTTGGGCCGCTGATGCGCGTGTACCGCGTCCTCAACTGACAGTGGGTGAAGTCCGAAAACCTCCGCCACCGATTGCATTTGTTGATCATCTGGTTTGTGCAGGCCGATCCAGACGAAGGCCTGCCGGCCTTCCTGCTCCAGTTCGTGCACTTTCGCCAGAGCCGCTGCAGGGGTGTATTTGCCGGGCAGCCTCTCGCCCTCGCAGTACACCGCGCAATCGACTACCGCCTCCGATACCGGTACGGGGATCTGCTGGGGGTCAACCTCGGGATTGTGGATGAGGTTCACGTCCAGCAGTATCGGCGGGCGAGATTTGAACTGCACCATGGCACTACCTCCCCGCCACTGTCAGGGTCCGGATTCTGATGGTTGTCGATGGTACTTGGTCGAGGTTGCCGCTTCGACCCCCCTGTGGCCACCCGTGCCTGCAGCTATGAGACCGGAGGTCTCCGGCTGCTGTCTGTGCGCTAGATTTTGGACGCCAGCCTTACGCCCTCGACAATGTGCGACCCCGACAAGGAGTACCTCCCGTGCCCACCAAACCCTTCAAAGTCGCTGTCACCGGCGCCGCCGGCCAGATCGGTTACAGCCTGCTGTTCCGGCTGGCGAGTGGCTCGCTGCTCGGCGCCAACCGACCGATTGAGCTGCGACTTCTTGAGATCGAGCCAGCCCTCAAGGCGCTCGAGGGTGTGGTCATGGAGCTCGACGACTGTGCGTTCCCGTCGCTGGCTGGCGTCGAGATCGGCGCCGACCCGACCAAGATCTTCGACGGTGTGAACCTGGCCCTGCTGGTGGGAGCGCGTCCGCGCGGCCCGGGTATGGAACGCGGCGATCTGCTCGAGGCCAATGGCGCGATCTTCACCGCTCAAGGCAGGGCGCTGGGCGAGGTTGCGGCGGACGATATCCGCATCGGCGTCACGGGCAACCCCGCCAACACCAACGCGCTGATCGCCATGACGAATGCGCCGGCCATCCCGCGCGAACGGTTTACCGCGCTGACCCGCCTCGACCACAACCGGGCGATCTCGCAGCTGGCCCGCAAGACCGGCGCGGCGGTCACCGATGTGAAGAAGATGACAATCTGGGGTAACCACTCGGCCACCCAGTATCCCGACCTGTTCCATGCCGAGATCGACGGCAAGAACGCGGCCAAGGTGGTTAACGACCAAGCGTGGATTGAGGACTACTTCATTCCGACCGTCGCCAAGCGCGGTGCGGCCATCATCGAAGCCCGTGGTGCGTCCTCGGCCGCCTCGGCCGCGTCGGCGACCATCGACGCCGCCCGGGACTGGCTGCTCGGCACCAGCGAGGGCGACTGGGTTTCGATGGCGGTTGCCTCTGACGGCTCCTACGGTGTGCCGGAGGGACTGATCTCGTCGTTCCCGGTGACCACCCGCAACGGCGATTGGACGATCGTCGAAGGCCTGACCATCGACGAGTTCTCCCGTAGCCGCATTGACGCGTCGACCGCCGAGCTGGCCGATGAGCGCGACGCAGTCACCAAACTCGGCCTGATCTGACCGAAGTACCCTCAGTCCTGTTCGACCGGAAACGGTGAAAGGCTCCGCCATGCAAAGCCCCCGGATCATCCTCGAAGATGAGGAGATCTTCGAGGCGCACCTGGGCGGAAAGCTGTCAGTGGAGTTGAAGGCGCCGCTGGACACCCAGCGGGCACTGTCGATCGCCTACACCCCGGGCGTGGCTCAGGTTTGCCGCGCGATCGCCGCCGACCACACCCTGGCCGCCCGCTACACCTGGGCGCATCGACTGGTGGCCGTGGTCAGCGACGGCAGCGCAGTGCTTGGCCTCGGTGACATCGGTGCGGCGGCGTCGCTGCCGGTGATGGAGGGCAAGAGCGCGTTGTTCAAGGCATACGGCGGCCTGGACTCCATCCCGATCGTCCTGGACACCAAGGATCCCGACGAGATCGTTGAAACACTGGTTCGGCTGCGCCCGAGTTTCGGTGCGGTCGCACTCGAGGACATCTCCGCGCCGCGGTGTTTCGAGATTGAGCGCCGGGTGATCGATGCGCTGGACTGCCCGGTGATGCACGACGACCAACATGGAACGGCGATCGTGGTGCTGGCGGCTCTGCTGGGCGCCACCGCTGTTCTCGGCCGGGATATCAGCACGTTGAAGATGGTCATCTCCGGCGCAGGCGCGGCCGGTGTGGCCTGCGCCAACATCGCGATGGCCAGGGGACTCAAGGACGTCACGGTGTTGGACTCGAAAGGCATCGTTCACACCGGCCGCAGCGACCTCAACCCGGTCAAAGCCGAGCTGGCGACTCGAACCAACCCGGAGGGCCGCACCGGGGGGGTGGCCGAGGCGCTCGCCGGCGCAGACGTATTCCTCGGGGTGTCGGCGGGCAAAGTGAGCGAAGAGCTGCTCGCCACGATGGCGCCCCGCGGAGTGGTGTTCGCATTGTCGAACCCGGATCCGGAAATCGACCCGGAGGTGGCCAAGCGGTACGCGGCGGTGGTCGCCACCGGTCGCAGTGACTTTCCCAACCAGATCAACAACGTGCTGGCATTTCCCGGAGTGTTTCGGGGGGCACTGGATGCGGGCGCACGTCGAATCACCGAGAAGATGAAAGTTGCTGCCGCAGAGGCGATTTTCTCTGTTGTCGGCGGCGATCTGGCGTTCGACCACATTGTGCCCAGTCCGTTGGATCCGCGAGTCGGTCCCGCGGTGGCCGCCGCGGTGGCCGCAGCCGTCGAGCAGTGAGTGATCTGGTGGCGCGGAAGACCGCGATCCGCCGGATGCTCGCGCTCGTTGTTGCAGTGGCGCTGGTCGGCTGCGGCGCGCCGCCCCCGGTGCCCGCACTGACCGTCGGCACGTCCGCCGATCCGGAGACAACACTGCTGGCCGAGATCTATGCCGCCGGGCTGCGCTATTACGGGACGGCCGTCACCGTGAAAACCTCTGATAACCCGGTGGCCGCACTCGACGACGCGTCAGTCAGCGTGGTGCCGGGATTCACCGGACGGCTACTGCAACGCTTCGCACCGGACTCGGCCGCGCGTTCGGCCGCGCAGGTGTATCGGACGATGGCCGGTGCCCTACCGGAGGGCGTGGCCGCCGGTGACTACGCTGTGGCCGCCGAGGACAAGGCCGCACTGGCCGTCAGCGCGGCAACCGCGACCGCATGGGGTAGTCGGGATCTCACCGCGCTGGTGGATCGCTGTTCAGCAGTGAGTATCGGTGCCGTCGCCGGCACTGATCGTCCTTCGGCGGTCGGCGGCTGCACGCTGTCGAGGCCGCGTGAATTCCGTGACTCGGCTGCGATGTTCGACGCCCTGCGCACCGGCGCGATCACGGCGGCCTGGACCGGCACTGCCGCCACCGACGTACCCGACGGCGTGGTCGTCCTCGTCGATCGCAAGCCGACTCTGGTGCCGGCACAGAACGTCGTCGCGCTGTACCGACGCAATGAGCTGAATCAGATGCAGTTGCGGGCAATCAACGAGATAGCGGGTGTGCTCGACACCGCAGCCCTGGTCGACATGCTGCGTCAGGTCAGGGCCGGCGCCGATCCTCGCTCGGTGGCCGAGGCTTGGCTGACCGCCAACCCTCTGGGGCGTTGAGCCCCGCCAACCCTCTGGGGCGTTGAGCCCCGCCAACACTCTGGGGCGCTGAGCCGTGCAGCCCTCGATGGAGCTCACTGCATCTTCGGCATGAACCTCGCGGCCAGCGTCGTCAGCACGCGTTGATATCCCGAACCGCTGACCCGGACGAATACGTCGAGAATCTTGGCGTCGGCACCCACGAGCACCTTGGCCTTACCCTTGGCGACGCCGTCGAGGATGATCTCGGCCGCTCGCTCCGAGGAGGTACGGGCCATCTTGGTGTCGAACCACTCGGCCATCGTCGCGGTGTCGAGTCCCTCGGCGGCGGTGGAGTTGCGCGCGATCGCGGTTTTGACGCCGCCCGGGTGGACGCTGGTCACCTTGACCGGATGGCCGGCGAGGATCATCTCCTGACGCAACGCCTCGGTGAAACCGCGCACCGCGAACTTCGCCGAGTTGTACGCGGCCTGGCCCGGCACCGCGAACAGTCCGAAAACACTGGAGGTGTTGATGACATGTCCGTCGCCGGAGGCGATCAGGTGTGGCAAAAAGGCTTTGGTGCCGTTGACCACGCCCCAGTAGTCCACGTCCATCACCCGTTCGATGTCCTTGAACGCGGTGATCTCGATGTCCCCGCTGAACGCGATTCCGGCGTTGTTGTAGATCTGGTTGACCTTGCCGAAGTGGTTCTTCACATCATCGGCGTAGACCAGGAATGACTCCCGCTCCGCCACGTCGAGGCGGTCGGATTTGACTGCCGCACCGATTGCCTTGAGCCTGCCTTCGGTGACCGCCAGACCCTCGGTATCGACGTCACTGATGGCCACCGATGCCCCGGCCCGCCCCAATTGCACGGCCAGTTCGGCACCCATGCCGGAGCCCGCTCCGGTTACCACTGCCACTTTGCCGGCGAATCCCTGCATGTGTACTCCCTGTTGACGGGTGTCGAGTCGGTTCAGGGTAGCAAGCGGAGATTCCCGCCCGTAACGCCCGCGGACCGCAATACGATGTGGTCATCATGAAGTTCAGCCGTATTTCGCGTGCCGGTTCACTGGTGGTGGCCGCCGGTATCGCGGCCGGGGTGTTCGCCGCGCCTGCCTGCGCCGATACCACCGCCAACATTGACAACTTCCTGACCACGCTCGACGGTCTAGGGATCACTGATATCGCTCCCGGCGACGCGGTGGAACTGGGCCAGTCGCTGTGCCCGCTGCTGGCGGATCGTGGTCAGAACACCGCCGATATTGCCGCCAGGGTGTCCGATGCCATCGGCCGCCCACTGGGGCCGGCCACCATGTTCACCGGTATGGCGATCTCGTTCCTCTGCCCGAAGGCGGTCGGCAACATCACCGACACCCTGACCAACGGCAAGCCACTGCTCCCGTTATTCGGCTGAGCCCGGCGTTCGGGCTAGCCGAACGCCTCGTCGAGGATCTCCTGCTGCTCGACGGCGTGCACCTTCGATGAGCCTGACGACGGTGCCGACATCGCGCGCCGTGAGATCCGTCTGATGCCCGTCAGCCTGTCGGGCAAGAGCTCCGGCAGGGTGAGGCCGAACGTCGGCCAGGCACCCTGATTCGCCGGTTCCTCCTGCACCCAGAAGAACTGATGGGCGTTCGGGTACCCATCGAGGGTGACCGACAACCGGCGAGTGGGCAGCGGCGCAAGCTGTTCGATTCGGACGATCGCGATGTCTTCGCGCTTCTCCTGCTCTTTGCGGGCCTCTAACTCGTAGTAGATCTTTCCGCTCGTCAGCAGCACCCTGGTGACCTTGGTGCGGTCGCCGTCGCCGTCGGTGTAGGTGGGCTCCTCCATGATCGAGCGGAACTTCTGCTCGGTGAAGTCGCGGATATCGCTGACTGCTGCCTTGTTGCGCAGCATCGACTTCGGGGTGAAGACGATCAGCGGCCGGTGCACGCCGTCAAGACCGTGCCTGCGCAAAAGGTGGAAGTAGTTCGCCGGCGTTGATGGCAGCGCGATCGTCATCGAACCCTCAGCCCACAGCTGGAGGAACCGTTCGATCCGGCCGGAGGTGTGGTCAGGTCCCTGACCCTCATGGCCGTGCGGCAGCAGCAGCACCACATCGGAGAGCTGGCCCCACTTCGCCTCACCGGAGCTGATGAACTCATCGATGATCGACTGTGCGCCGTTGACGAAGTCGCCGAACTGGGCCTCCCACAACACAATCGCCTCGGGATTGCCCACCGAATAGCCGTACTCGAATCCCACCGCGGCGTACTCCGATAGCGGCGAGTCGAATACCAGGAACCGGCCGCCGGTGGGGGTGCCGTCGGGGTTGACCGTCAGCAGATCCAGCGGAGTGAACTCGGCACCGGTATTGGGGTCGATGATCACCGCGTGCCGCTGGGTGAACGTCCCGCGCCGGGTGTCCTGGCCGGTGAACCGAATCAGCTTGCCCTCCGCCAGGAACGAGCCCAATGCCAGCAGTTCGCCGAACGCCCAGTCGACCTTGCCTTCGTAGGCCATCTCACGGCGTTTCTCCATCACCGGCTGGACCCGCGGATGCACGGTGAACCCCTCGGGCGCCGCCAGGTGCGCGTCGCCGATCCGGGCCAGCATCGACTTCTCCACCGCGGTGGTCATACCGCGCGGGATCATCTGGGCGGCCTCCACCGACTCGCTCGGCTCGACCTCGTGCTTCTCCAGTTCGCGGACTTCGTTGAATACCTGCTCAAGTTGACCCTGGTAGTCGCGAAGGGCGTCCTCGGCCTCTTTCATCGAGATATCGCCGCGGCCGATCAGTGCCTCGGTGTAGGCCTTCCGGGCCCCCCGTTTGGTGTCGATCACGTGGTACATGGCCGGGTTCGTCATCGACGGGTCATCGCCCTCGTTGTGGCCGCGACGGCGGTAGCACAGCATGTCGATGACGACGTCTTTGTGGAACGCCTGCCGGAAGTCGACCGCCAGCCGTGCCACCCACGCGCACGCCTCCGGGTCGTCGCCGTTGACGTGGAAGATCGGTGCGCCGGCCATTTTCGCCACGTCGGTGCAGTACTCGGTGGACCGGGAGTTCTCCGGTGCGGTGGTGAAGCCGATCTGGTTGTTGACGACGATGTGAATGGTGCCGCCGGTGCGGTATCCCCGCAGTAGCGCCAGGTTCAGCGTCTCGGCCACCACGCCCTGACCGGCGAAGGCGGCGTCGCCATGCATCATCATCGGCACCACACTGAAATTGCGCGGTGAATCGTCTTCGTCGGCACCGTCGATCAGATCCTGCTTGGCGCGCACCAATCCCTCCAGGACGGGGTCCACGGCCTCCAGATGCGACGGGTTGGCCACCAGCGAGACCGCGATGTCGTTGTCGCCGAACATCTGGATGTAGTTACCGCTGGCA
The DNA here is from genome assembly GCA_037138615.1 of Mycobacteriaceae bacterium. Taxonomy (GTDB): domain Bacteria; phylum Actinomycetota; class Actinomycetes; order Mycobacteriales; family Mycobacteriaceae; genus Mycobacterium. The sequence goes on from JBAXIA010000002.1 coordinate 42,937, forward strand.
CCGAGGTGGTACTTGACGTCACCGGAGCCATGCGCCTGCGATGGGTTGAGGTTGCCCTCGAACTCGCTGAAGATCTGCGAGTAGGGCTTGCCGACGATATTGGCCAGCACATTGAGTCGGCCGCGGTGCGGCATCCCGATGACCACCTCGTCGAGACCGTGCTCGGCGCACTGGTCGATGGCAGCATCCATCATCGGGATGACTGTCTCGGCGCCCTCCAGTGAAAATCGTTTTTGCCCAACATATTTAGTCTGCAGGAAAGTCTCGAAGGCTTCGGCAGCGTTGAGCTTGCTGAGGATGTACTTCTGTTGTGAGACCGACGGTTTGTCGTGGCGAACCTCGATTCGCTCCTGCAGCCACTTCTGCTGTTCGGGCTCCAGGATGTGGGTGTACTCGACGCCGATGTGTCGGCAGTAGGCGTCGCGGAGTACCGACAGCACATCGCGAAGCCTCTTGTACTGCTGGCCGGCGAACCCGTCGACTTTGAACACCCGGTCGAGGTCCCACAGGGTCAGGCCATGCGTCAGCACGTCAAGGTCGGGGTGCATGCGAAACCGGCTCTTGTCCAGCCGCAGTGGATCGATATCGGCCATCAGGTGACCGCGGTTGCGGTAGGAGGCGATCAGCTCGATGACGCGCGCGTTTTTGTCGACGATCGAGTCCGGATTATCGGTGCGCCAGCGGACCGGCTCGTAGGGGATGCCGAGCTCGAAGAAGATCTCGTCGAAGAAGTCATCGGAGAGCAGCAGTTCGTGGATGGTTCGCAGGAAGTCACCGGACTCCGCGCCCTGGATGATCCGGTGGTCGTATGTCGACGTCAGGGTGATCACCTTGCCGATACCGAGTTCGGCGATGCGCTCCTCGCTGGCACCCTGGAACTCGGCCGGAAGTTCCATCGCGCCAACACCGATGATGGCGCCCTGGCCGGCCATCAGTCGTGGCACCGAGTGCACGGTGCCGATGGTTCCGGGGTTGGTCAGCGAGATGGTCACGCCGGAGAAATCCTCGGCGGTGAGTTTCCCTTCGCGGGCACGGCGCACGATGTCCTCGTAGGCGGCCACGAACTGGGCGAATCCCATGGTCTCGCAACCCTTGATGGCGGCGACCACCAGGGAGCGCTTGCCGTCTTTACCCGGAAGGTCGATCGCCAGACCGAGGTTGGTGTGTTCGGGGGTGATCGCGTTCGGCTTACCGTCGATCTCGGCGAAGTGACGGTTCATATTGGGAAACTTCTTGACCGCCTGGATGATCGCGTACCCGAGCAGGTGGGTGAACGAGATCTTGCCGCCGCGAGTGCGCTTGAGATGGTTGTTGGCAACGACCCTGTTATCGATCATCAACTTCGCCGGGATGGCCCGAACGCTCGTGGCGGTGGGAATCGCCAACGAGATGTTCATGTTCTTCACGACCGCTGCGGCGGCGCCGCGCAACACCTGTGCGTCCTCACCGACGGCCTCGCCCGCCGGGGCAGTGGCAGGCGCGCTGGCGGGCACGGGCGCTGCGACAGCGGCGGGCGGGGGAGCGGGGGTCGGCGCGGGTGCGGGAACGGCCGGTGTCGGCGCGACCGCCTGGCCATTGTCGGCCTGCGCGGGGGTGTCGGAGTCCGGGTTGTAGCCGACGAGGAACTCGTGCCAACTCGGATCGACCGACGTGGGGTCCGAGCGGAACTTGCGGTACATCTCCTCGACCAGCCACTCGTTCTGGCCGAATGGTGAACTCGTACTGCTCACGGAGCCGCTCGCCTCGATTCCTCTACCGGTGGTTGCGGCTTAAAGGCTATCGCGTCGGCGTTGCCTGGCGAACCGGGTCAGTACATAACTGACACGGAACAGTGCTGACTCGGACGGACCGCCCTACTGCGCGTCTTCCACGGCGGGCAGCAGGTGCAGGGTCACGGGCCAGCGGCCGGGAGCCGGGCCGAAGGCCCGCCGGGCGTTGTTGATGATCTTGCGGCCCATCAGTCGGTTGCCACCGCCGCCGACCACCGCGCCGATGCCGACCGGCAGCATCTTCCCGAACGCCATCGCCGTGCGTTTGATCGTGTACTTCTTCACGAAGTACTGCATGAGCTTGGAGTTTAACTGCGAGACCAAGGGCAGCGGGAGTAGCTCGGTCTCTGCCAGCCAGGCCCCACTGGTGCGGCCCGGTCCGAGGAACTCGGTGATCGCGCCCCTGCTGTCTTCTCCGACGAGGACGCTGAGTACCAATGCCCGGCGTCGGTCCCGCTGGTCCACACCGATGCCGTGCACTTCGGCGACCGCAAGCACGAACAGCGCCGTCGCCTCGAGGAATACCAGCGTCTCCCCAGCGACCGCTGACAGCGCTGCGAGCGTGCCGATACCGGGAAAAGCGGCGGCGGACCCGACGGCGGCACCGCTTGCCATCACCGCGGCCAGATAGCGCTTCTCCAGCTTGGTGACGATATCGGCCGGGGTGGCATTCGGGTTTGAGTTGCGAAGCCTGGCCACATAAGCCCGGACGGCAGGCGCCTGGACCCGGGTGCTCGCCTCGAGAATCTGCGAAAGAACCCGGGCCGACATGCCCGCATCTTCGGGCTGGGCCGGCGACTGCTCGATCTGCTTGCGGCGAAGCCTCATGGCTGGCCTTCCTTTCGGGTGTTGCCAGGTTAACGAACTTTGCGCCCCGTTGAGTGCCCGACGGTGATCGGGGTCACTTCCTCGTCAGATGGCCAGCTCATCAGGGGTTAAGAACCCAGCGGCCGCGCGGACAGTCCTGGTGGCAGTATCTCTAGCCATGACTGCGACCGGAGTGCGTAGGCAACCGCGGGACCCCGTGGCCGGACGACCGACGAACCCGTGGAACACGTTGTGGGCCATGCTGGTCGGCTTCTTCATGATCCTGGTCGACTCGACCATCGTCGCGGTGGCAAACCCCAGCATCATGGCTGCACTGAACATCGATAACTACGACAGCATCATCTGGGTGACCAGCGCCTACCTGCTGGCCTACGCCGTTCCGCTGTTACTGGCCGGGCGGCTCGGGGATCGGTTCGGACCAAAGAACCTCTATATCGCCGGCCTGGTGATCTTCACCGCGGCATCGCTGTGGTGTGGGCTGTCCAGTTCCATCGGCATGCTCATCACCGCCCGGGTGGTGCAGGGTATCGGCGCGGCACTGCTTACCCCGCAGACACTGTCGACGATCACCCGCATCTTCCCGGCGGAACGACGCGGAGTCGCATTGAGCGCATGGGGTGCCACAGCCGGAGTGGCCACCCTGGTCGGTCCATTGGCCGGCGGCATCCTGGTCGACCATCTCGGTTGGGCGTGGATCTTCTTCGTCAATGTCCCCATCGGAATCATCGGCGTGGTCCTGGCGATCTGGTTGATCCCGGTGCTGCCCACGCACCCTCATCGCTTCGATGTTCTGGGCGTGGTGTTGTCGGGTATCGGTTTGTTCCTGATCGTGTTCGGCCTCCAGGAAGGCCAGACGCACGAATGGAAGTCCTGGATCTGGGCAGTCATCGCGGGCGGCATCGGGTTCATGACGGTCTTCGTCTACTGGCAGTCGGTCAACCGTCACGAGCCGCTGATCCCACTGGAGATGTTTCGTGATCGCGATTTCACCCTGGCTAACGTCGGTATCGCGGTGATCGCCTTCGCGGTGACGGCCATGATCCTGCCGGTGATGTTCTATGCGCAATCGGTGTACGGCTTGAGCCCGACCCGGGCCGCATTGCTGACCGCGCCGATGGCCGTCGCCAGCGGGGTGCTGGCACCGTTCGTCGGCCGGCTTGTGGACCGCTCGCACCCGCGGCCGATCATCGGGTTCGGCTTTTCGACACTGGCGGTCGGGTTGTTGTGGCTGTCCATCGAGATGAACCCGAGTACTCCGATCTGGCGGCTGATGCTGCCACTGTGTGCGATGGGTGTGGGCATGGCGTTCATCTGGGCTCCGTTGGGCGCCACCGCGACCCGCAATCTCCCGATGCGGTTGGCCGGCGCCGGATCAGGCGTTTACAACACGAATCGCCAGGTGGGCTCGGTGCTGGGGAGTGCCAGCATGGCCGCGTTCATGTCGGCACGGGTCACGGCGGAGTTGCCGGCCATGCCGGCGGGTGCTGCCCCGCGCGGCGAATCCGATGTGACACACCTACCTGCGTTCCTGCACGAGCCATTCGCCACCGCGATGTCGCAATCGATCCTGCTGCCCGCCTTTATCGCACTGTTCGGCGTCGCGGCCGCGATCTTCCTGGTCGGGACACCAGCGAAATCCGAGCCCGATCTCAGTCGAACAGCACCGCCGGATTCAGATAGCCGGTCGGATCAAATACCTTCTTGATGGTGCGCATTGCCTCGATCTGCGCGGGTGTGCGTGACATTGCCAGGTAGCCGCGTTTAATGCTGCCCACACCGTGCTCAGAGCTGACGTTGCCGCCATGGGCCGCAATGAGTTTCATCATCTCAGGGTAGAGATGCGATTCCTGTGCAGCATCGCAGCGAAGTACGTTGAGATGTAAATTGCCCTCTCCGACATGGCCGAACAGCAACGGTAACGCGGTCGGCGCGTGCCGTCGGATAAGCGCTGCTGACTGCTGTTCGAAAGTTGGGATTGCCGACAGCGGAAGCGACACATCGAATTTCACCGGCGGACCGAACAGTCCCACCACCTCGGCGACGGATTCTCTGACTCGCCAAAGCCGCCGTTGGGTGGCGGTTTCCACACCCACGGCGGGCTCTGTACACACCGGGATGCCATCCAGTGCGTCAGCGAGGCGACCGGTCGGGTCGGCCTCGCCGGCAAGTTCGATCAGCAGCAGCCAGGCTCCGGATACCGGGACAGGCAGGTCAAAATGCTCAGCGGCCAGCGCGGCGGCACGGCCGTCGATGAGTTCCAGCGCGGCGATAGTCTCGATATTGCGGAAGATCCGGCCGACCGAGATCGTAGATTCCAAATCGGCGAACCCGCAGAGCGCGGTGACCCGATGAGCTGACACCGGATGCAGACGTACGTCCACGGCGGTGATCACCCCGAGGGTTCCTTCGGCGCCGACGAACAATGCGGCATCGTCGTATCCGGTTCGCTCTGAGGGCGCCGCGGCCTGCCGCTGGATCACCGAACCGTCGGGCAGTGCGACCTCTACGCCGAGCACCTGGTCGCCCATCGTGCCGTACCGGACGGTGCGAAGGCCGCCCGCATTGGTGGAGACCATGCCGCCAACGGTGGCCGATTCCCGTGCGGCCAGATCCACTCCCACCAGCAGACCGGCTGCGCTTGCCGCGCACTGCAACTCGGCCAGGGTGACGCCGGCGCCTACCCTGACCCGCCGCGAGACAGTGTCGACGTCGCCGATACCGGCGAGCCGCTCGGTGGACAACAACACGTCGTCGTGCTGAGGAACCGTGCCGGCCACCAGCGAGGTGCGCCCACCCTGCACGGTGACGTATGCCCCGGCGTCGCGGCAGATTCGCAGCACTGCGGCGACCTCATCGGCGTTACCGGGCCGAACCAGAGCGCCCGCGTGACCCCGGTAGCGGCCGGTCCAATCGACGCTATGGGCGGCAAGCACATCGGGGTCGACGATGACGTGGGTCGTCCCTGCGATTGCCGCCAGCCGTTCGACCAGTGTGGTGCTCACGAGGCTCACTCTAAGGACCGTCTTGCTGGTCGCCCAGACGGCTCAGCCGGCGTTGCCGATCAACTCCACGCTCGCGCCGTTCCAGCGGAATTTGACCACACTGTTCAGTCCCATTCCGCCGTCGAAGGTGAGCGCCACGGTGTCACCGGTGCTCTGGGTGCTGTCGATGCCGTTGAACCCGAAGGTGTCCGGCACGCCGGTCGGAATCAACTTGCCGAGGTGGAACATCACCGCCCGGGTATTGGCATTGTCAGCATTGGTATTGGCTTTCACGATCACCGCCGACAGTTGCGCGCACTCGTTGTAATTGCCTGCGACGGGTTCGGGATTCCATCCCTGTTGGCTTCGCGGATCCCGCGGCAACCCCGATACCGCCCTCGCGATCTCGGGTGCCGCGAGGTTTACCGCGCACGGGTCAGCTGGCGTCGGCAGCGTCGGCGGCGGAGTGGCTTGGCTGGACGGGGTTTCCGGTGCGGAGCTCGCGGTGGTGGTAGTGGTGGTCGAGACTGTGGTGGCGGGTAACGGTGTCTTGGACACCGTTGAGTCGCCCGAGCTGCACCCGCCGAGCGCGGCGGCCAAGACAGCCAGTGAGACTGTCAGCCGACTCCACACATCGAAGGACGGTACCGCCCCAGCAGGCGGCGAACCGGCTGCCACGCGCGCAGGCACTAGACTTCACGTGCAATGACAACCCCAGAAAACGGCCCTGAGAACGGCCCGGCCGCGACCGCTGTCGCACCCGCCCACACTTTCGCCGACTTGCAGATTCCCGCCGCGGTGCTGCGGGCCATCGCCGACGTCGGCTACGAGACCCCTTCTCCCATCCAGGCCGCCACCATCCCGGCACTGCTGGCCGGATCCGATGTCGTCGGCCTCGCCCAGACCGGAACGGGCAAAACCGCCGCCTTCGCCATCCCGATCCTGTCGCGTATCGATGCCACCAGCAAGAACACTCAGGCCCTGGTCCTGGCGCCGACCCGCGAACTGGCACTGCAGGTCGCCGAGGCGTTCAGCCGCTACGGCGCGCATCTGCCGAAGATCACGGTGCTGCCGATCTACGGCGGCCAGTCCTACACCGTGCAATTGGCCGGCTTGCGACGCGGCGCGCACATCGTGGTCGGCACCCCCGGACGCGTCATTGATCACCTCGAGCGCGGAACCCTAGACCTCTCGCACCTCGATTATCTGGTGCTCGATGAAGCCGACGAGATGCTGCAGATGGGTTTCGCCGAGGATGTCGAACGGATTCTCGCCGACACTCCGGAATACAAACAGGTCGCGCTGTTCTCGGCCACCATGCCGCCGGCGATCCGCAAGATCACCACGAAGTACCTCCATGATGCCGTAGAGGTCAGCGTCAAGTCGAAGACCGCGACCGCGGAGAACATCACCCAGCGCTTCATACAGGTCGCCGGGCCGCGCAAGATGGATGCGCTGACCCGGGTCCTTGAGGTTGAGCAGTTCGAGGCGATGATCGTTTTTGTGCGGACTAAGCAGGCCACCGAGGAGGTGGCCGAAAAACTACGCGCCCGTGGGTTTTCCGCTGCCGCGATCAACGGCGATATCGCCCAGGTTCAACGTGAGCGCACCATCGCAGCGCTTAAGGACGGCACCATTGACATCCTCGTCGCCACCGATGTTGCGGCCAGAGGCCTTGATGTGGAGCGCATCTCGCATGTGCTGAACTACGACATCCCGCACGATCCGGAGTCCTATGTCCATCGTATCGGTCGTACCGGCCGCGCGGGCCGGTCCGGAACCGCGCTGTTGTTTGTCTCACCCCGCGAGCGTCACCTACTCAAGTCGATCGAGAAGGTGAGCCGTCAGAAGGTCATCGAGATCCAGCTTCCGAGTGTTGACGATGTCAATGCCCAGCGGGTGACCAAGTTTCGCGACTCGATCACCGAGGCTCTTCGTGCGCCGGGATTCGACATGTTTCGTCGCCTGATCGAGGATTACGAGCGTGACAACGATGTCCCCATGGGTGATATCGCGGCCGCGCTCGCGTTGCAATCCCGCGACGGTGCCGAATTCCTGATGACCGAACCACCGCCGATGCCGGAACGCGCGCGACGCGAGGAACGGCCGGACCGTGAGCGGGCGCCGCGGCGGACCCGCGACGACCTGACCACCTATCGGATCGCAGTGGGCAAGAGGCACAAGGTCGGTCCCGGTTCGATCGTCGGCGCGATCGCCAACGAGGGCAACCTGAACCGCAGCGATTTCGGGCATATCACCATCAAGGCTGACCATTCGTTGGTGGAACTGCCGGCGAAGTTGTCCGCGTCGACGCTCAAAGCGCTGGCGAAAACGCGTATCTCGGGCATTCTGATCGACCTGAAACCCGACCGCGGTCTAAGTTCCTACGATTCACGGCCGCCCGGCGGAAAGCCTCGGCGCAAGACGAAATGACGGCCTCCGGCGCTGTCGACCAAGGTGGCCTCGAAGCGGTCGCCAGTGTCGATCGGGTCCCGTCGCTGACCGGTGTTCGCGCACTCGCGGCGATCCTCGTGGTCGCCACGCACGCGGCGTATACCACCGGCAAATACACCCACGGATATCTCGGATCGGTGTTCTCACGCATGGAGATCGGGGTGCCGATCTTTTTTGCGCTATCCGGCTTCCTGCTGTTCGGTCCATGGGTCCGGGCCGTCACTTCCGCCGCGCCCGCGCCGTCGGTGCGGCGTTACGTCCGAAACCGGGTGCGGCGGATCATGCCCGCCTATGTCGTTACGGTGCTGGCCGCGTATCTGATCTATCACTTTCGCGACGCCGGTCCCAATCCCGGGCACTCCTGGAACGGCTTGCTACGTAACCTGACCCTGACGCAGATCTACACCGATGCCTACATGTTCTCTCACCTGCACCAGGGCCTCACCCAGATGTGGAGCCTCGCGGTCGAAGTGGCGTTCTATGTTGCACTTCCTGTCCTCGCCTATCTTCTGCTGGTGGTGCTGTGCCGACGGCGGTGGCGGCCCGGTCTGCTGCTGGCCGGTCTGGCGGGACTGGCCTTGATCAGCCCGGCGTGGATGGTGCTGGTGCATAGCGCGGATTTCCTGCCTGACGGCGCCCGATTGTGGCTACCCGGGTACCTGGCGTGGTTCATCGGCGGGATGGCACTGACGGTTCTGGCGGCAATGGGTGCTCGGTGTTACTGGTTCATCGTCGTGCCGTTGGCGGTGGTCTGCTTTTTCATCGCCTCCACGCCGATCGCCGGAGAGCCGACCACCTCACCGACCGGTCTGGCTCAGGCGGTGATGAAGACGGTGTTCTACGCGGTGATCGCGACGCTGCTGCTCGCCCCGTTGGCATTGGGGGACGGCGGTTGGTACTCCAGGGCTCTGGCATGCAGGCCGATGGTGTGGCTGGGAGAGATCTCCTACGAGATATTTCTGGTGCACCTGGTGGTCATGGAACTTGCGATGACTGAGGTGCTGCACTGGCGGGTGTACACCGGCAACGCGGCGGTGCTCTTCGTCGTCACGTTGGCGCTCACCATTCCGGTGGCGTGGCTGCTGCATCGCTTCACTCGGGTTCGCTAGTCGCTCGGGGGCAGCGTCGTCGGAGTTCGGCGACCATGGTCGCGGCCTCGGCCCGCGATACCGGCAGCAGCCAGTTGTGTCCGTGGTCGTCGTCAACGCTGATATGCAGTCCGGTGCGGGCCGACCCGTCATCGGGCGACCACGAGACGACTGGGACAGTTCGGGCAACCAGCAGTCGGATCGAGCTGATGGCGTGGGGGTCTTCGCGCAGCGTCCGGCGCAGCCTGGCTATGTGCCGCTGCTGACGCCAGAACGTGCCGTAGGCCATCACAGCAGCCACCGCTGCGAAGAACGCGATGCCGACGGCACCTCCGATTCGCCATACCAGCCCCTCAGACCACAGCGAATCGTCGGCGACGATTCCCGCGACGAGGAGCGCACACAGCACCGTGGTGACCGCCATGGCGATCCGCATCCGGTTCGACGATCGAGCCACCCGGGCGAGCAGCGCGTCCAGCGGCTCGTCGGTCATAGGTAACGGTGGCCGAAGACGTTGTCGGTGACGTCGTTGCGGATCGCTTCGACAAGGGGTTCCAGGCCGGCGGGACCGGCCTGCTCCCAGGTGCTCACCTCGTCGGGGGTGAGCATGAGGGAGCGCTCGTAGAGACCCACCGTGCCGCACACCACGCTGAGGAGCAGACCGTCATCGGTGCGGTCCAGGGTCCATGACCAGGCTTCGGTATGGAGTCGCTCCTCTGGCATCGGCCTACGTTACTTGCACCGGCACGCTCAGTGGTCTGCGCACGTAACTTCCCCCTGCCCAGATGACTCCAGTCAGATCGACCTCGATGTCGGGGCAGCGGGTCAACAACTCAGTGAGCGTCACCCTGGCCTGCATGCGGGCGGCCGCAGCACCAAGGCAGTGGTGCGCACCGTGGCTGAAGGTCAGGATATTGCGCGGTCTGCGGGTCACGTTCAACTCGGCGGCATCCGGACCGAATTGCCGCTCATCGCGGTTGGCCGAGCCATACAGCAGGAATACCTTGCGGCCGGCCGGGATGGTGGTGTCGTCGATCGTCACGTCGCGGGTAACGGTTCGGGCCAGTCCTTGGACCGGAGAGGTCAACCGGAGGAACTCCTCTACGGCGTCGCCGATCAGCTCCGGCTCTCGCGCCAGCAGCCGGCGCTGATCGGGCCGCTGCTGCAGCAGTTGCACTGCGCCGCCAAGTAACCCGGTGGTCGTGTCATTGCCGCCGGTGACCATGGTGAAGGTGAAGGCCAGAATCGACAACACACCCGCGATATCGCCGTCGGCCCCGACACCGGCCGCGACCAGATGCGACACCGTGTCATCACCGGGATCGCGTCGGCGCCGCTCGATCAGGTCGGTGAAGTAGCCCATCATCGACAGCACCGCATCACCGGCGCCTACCACTCCGCTGGGCCCGGAAGCACTCGCCGCCACGATGGCGTCGGTCCAGCCGTCGAACTGCACTCTGTCCTCATCGGGCACCCCGAGGTAGTGCGCGACAACCATGGACGGCAGCGGCTTGAACAGTTCGGCGATGATGTCCCCGCCGCCGACTGACCGGAGCCGCTCGATGCGCTCGATGACGAACTCGCGCACCTTGGGCTCAACGGCTTCGACCTGTCGCGGGGTGAACCCGCGCGCCACGAGCTTGCGGAACTCGGTGTGGGCCGGTGGGTCCTGCATCACCATCGGTGGGTTGTCGGCCAGTCCGATGAGTTCGAGTTCGCCGTAGTTGACCGTCAGACCCTGCGCTGAGGAGAACGTCTCGTGGTCGCGGGCGGCGGACCAGATATCGGCGTGCCGGGACAGCACCCAGTAGTCGTGTGTGGGGTTGGCCGGGACGACGTGGTGGACCGGATCGTGCTCGCGCAATGCGGCGTACATGGGCCACGGGTCAGCCCAGGAGTCGCCGGACCGCAATTCGAAGTGTGCGTGCGGAAGATGAGTTGTCATTTCCGTTCAGTATGGCTCAGGTCAGATCAATGCGCCGGGGTTGAGAATCCCGTCCGGGTCCAGTGCCATCTTGATACGCCGGTTGAGATCCATCGCTTCCGGCCCGAGCTGGCCGGCCAGCCAGGGTTTCTTCAGCCGGCCCACGCCGTGCTCGCCGGTGATGGTTCCGCCCAGCGCGATCGCCAGATCCATGATGTCGCCGAACGCCTTGTTAGCCCGGGCGGTCATCGCGGCGTCGCTAGCGTCGTAAACAATCAGCGGGTGTGTGTTGCCGTCCCCGGCGTGCGCGATCACCGAGATCATCAGCCCGGCGTCGGCGGCGATCTTCGCCACCCCGCCCACCAGGTCGGCCAGTTTGGGAAGTGGTACGCCGACATCCTCGAGTAGCAGCGAGCCTTTGGCCTCGACCGCGGGGATGGCGAGCCGTCGGGCTGCGACGAAGGCCTCGCCCTCCACCGGGTCATCCGTCGAAAAGCATTCGGTGGCACCGGCGTCGTTGAACACCTGTGCCATGAACTCGGCGTCCTGGGCTCCCGCGGGGCCGCGGTCGTCGGAGGCGGCGACCATCATGGCGGCAGCATTGCGGTCCAGGCCCATCCGCAGCTTGTCCTCCACCGCGTTGATGGCGACGGCGTCCATGAACTCCAGCATGGACGGCCGGATCTTCCCGGTGATTCTGACCACCGAACTTGTTGCGGCTTCCACCGAGTCGAAAGTGGCGACCACCGTTGCCGTGGTGGCCTGCGGCGGTAGCAAGCGCAATGTCACCTCGGTGACCACCCCCAGCGTACCCTCGCTGCCGACGAACAGCTTGGTCAGGCTCAGCCCGGCCACGTCCTTGAGGCGCGGGCCGCCGAGGCGCACCGCGGTGCCGTCGGCCAGCACTACCTGCATGCCCAGTACGTAATCGGTGGTGACGCCGTACTTGACGCAGCACAGCCCGCCGGCGTTGGTGGCGATATTTCCGCCGATGGAGCAGATCTCGTACGACGACGGATCCGGCGGGTACCACAGTCCCTGGGCCGCAACGGCTTTCTTCACTTCGGCGTTGAGCAGACCTGGCTGCACGACGGCGGTTCGGGTGACCGGGTCGACGGTGATTTCGCGCATCTTCTCGGTCGAGAGCACGATCCCGCCGTCGACTGCCGTCGCCCCACCGGAAAGACCGGTGCCCGCGCCGCGGGGCACTACTGGGACGCGGTGAGCGCTGGCCCAGCGCAGCACGGCCTGAACCTGCTCGGTTGAGGTTGGCCGGACCACCGCCAGCGGCATGCCGGCGTCTGGGTCCATGGCATAGTCGTGCCGATAGGAGGCCAGAATCTCAGGGTCGGTGACGACCACGCCAGCGCCCAGCTCGTCGACCAGGGCTGGCAAAGCGCTCACCGTCATGAGTTTCCCTTCGGGCGTAGCACGTTGTTCTGTGAACAGCGAAGTGCCGCGACGATCACGTCAACCGACTCCGCGGTGGTCTGCTGGTCTGTCCACACGGTCACATCGTAATTGAGGCCATGTGAGTGGCATAGCTCATTGCTCCGCCGAGCCAGCCCGAGAGGTCTTCCTTCAAGCCCTCCGTCACCTCTGGAAGCTTCGCGGCGCTCCAATTCCGCTACCGAGCAGAAGACTCCCACGAGGAGGAGATGAGCCCCGGCATCCCGAATCACGGCGATCGCCTCGTCGCTCCAGTCCTCGTCCTGCAGGAAGTGATCGATGATGAGGTTCGTGCCCAGTTTGAGATGCTCAGCCCAGCCGCGGTGAACTCCGGACAGCAATCTGCGGGTGTCCTCGCGCAGGACGAGTCGCGCTCGAGGGTTCCCCTCGTAGCTGCCGTCGGTATCGGTCTCATCGGTGTATTCCCAAGCGGCGCGACCGTCGTGCGGCTCGCGTGAAGCAAGTCGGCGGAGATCTCCGCCGGCGAGTGCGGCGAAACTAATGGGATGAAGTGTGTCCGCGATCAGCAGGACCACGTCATCGAATGCCACACCCGCGAAAGTGGCCGCGTGGTCACCGTCGGCGAGGTCGGTCAGACGCTCCTGCAGTGCTCGACACAGGGTCGACTTGCCGGATGAACTCGGCCCGTTGACGAGAATCGCGACCGGTGCCGACCGGGCAGTTTCGACCTGGTCCACTAGGCCATCCTAGGAGCGTCGGCGTCCAGCTCCCGAAACGCCGGAACCCACGGACACAGCAGCGCGATCACCAGAACCGGCAGCGCCAGCGCAAGGAACGCGAACCGCAACCCGAAGGCGTCCACCAGTGGTCCGGCGATCATGAATCCGACCGGACCGGCCGCATAGGCCATCGACGTCATCACCCCGACCACCCGGCCGCGCATCTGCTCGGGTGTGCGGGTCTGCATCACTGAGTTGTAGATCGGGCCGATCGGCCCGTACACCAGCCCTACGACGGCGGAGAGCACCAGGATCAGCGGCAGCGGAGGCAGGAAGGCGATGACCGTTGCTGCGGCGCCGAAGGTGGCGACCGCGGTCAGGACGGTGGTGCGCTTGCTGGCTACCCGCGACAATAGGGTCCAACTCAGTGCCCCGACCAAGCCGCCGATGGACAGTGCCATCAACACCCAGCCGAGGTGGGTCGCTTGATTGCGATCGCTGAAGTACTTGGGGAACAGCACACTCTCCATCGGCAGGTACAGGCCCGTGACGGCGAGCTCGAGCAGCCCGAGTGCCCGCAAAACCCGGTTGTTCCAGACGAAGCGCAGTCCCTCGACCACGCCGGACACCACGCCCTCGGGTCGCTCGTCGGGCTCCGGACGATCAGCACCCGACAGACGCAGCACGGCTATGGCAAGGATCGAGAGGCCGAAGGCCGCCGCGGTGACCCACATGGTGCTGATGCCACCGAGGGTCGCGATGAGCAGACCGCCGACGCCGGGCCCGGTGATATAGGCGAGGTTGAACACCGCTTCGTAGACGCTGTTGGTGTGGTCCAGCGTCCAGTCGGCCCGGCGCGCCGCTTCGGGCAGCATCGACAATCGGGCCGTCATACCGGCCGGATCGAAGAACGCGCCGAGTGCGGCCAGGCCGGCCAGGAGGGCGGTGTTGAGGACGCCGACGCCCATGGTGAGCGCCAGCACCGGGATAGCCGCCACCGACAGCGCCGACATCGCGTCGGCAAGCATCGCCACCTGCCGCCTGCCCAGGAAGTCGACCGCGGTGCCGGCGATCAGGGTGGCGAATAACAGTGGCAGAGTAGCCGCCCCGGCGACCACCGCCGCTTCGGTGGCGCTGCCGGTGCGCTGCAGCACCAGCCACGGAAAGGCGACCATCGAGATGCCGTTGCCCGCTGCGGCCATGAAGGTCGAGCACAGGATCAGCAGTACCGGCCCCCGTGACGTCCTCACTGGACAGAGCATAGATTCGCGAGGTGAGCCTGCCGCATCCGCGCACCGGAGTGCTGTTCGTATCCCCGGTGCCGCCAGGGTCCGGGTGGCCCGGTGACCCGGCTACCCCTGACACACCCGTCGCCTGCGATACCGGGCAGGTTGCGGCACTTGCGGGCGCGGTAGGCGACATGGGCACCCTCGACGCCGAAGTCAGCGTCTGCCGGGCCTGCCCGCGGCTGGTCGGCTGGCGGGAGGAGGTGGCGGTGGTCAAACGCCGCGCGTTCGCCGAGCAGCCGTACTGGGGCCGCCCGGCGACCGGGTGGGGTGCGTCGCGCCCCCGGATTCTGGTGCTGGGGTTAGCCCCGGCCGCCCACGGCGCAAATCGGACCGGCCGGGTGTTCACCGGCGACCGGTCCGGTGACCAGTTGTTCGCCGCCCTGCACCGCTGTTCTCTGGTGAATTCACTCCAGAGTGTCGATGCCGCAGATGGATTGGCGGCCAACGGTATTCGAGTGGTGGCCGCGGTGCGCTGCGCCCCGCCCGGCAACGCTCCAACACCCACTGAGCGGTCTGCGTGCGAACCGTGGCTGAACGCTGAGTGGCGGCTGATCGCACCGCATGTGCGGGTGATCGTGGCGCTCGGCGGCTTCGCCTGGCAGGCTGCGCTCCGCTTGGTGGACGAAAAGATAAGTCCCAGGCCGAAATTCGGGCATGGGGCGGTGGCGCAATTCCCCTCCGGTCTGGTGTTGCTGGGCTGCTATCACCCCAGCCAGCAGAACATGTTCACCGGGCGCCTGACGCCGGCCATGCTGGACGGGGTGTTCAGCGAGGCTGCGAGGCGGGCCGGCCTGACGCGGTGATCCGGACGACCGCGATGGGCCGGTCCGTCTTGGCCTGATACCCGTCATAGCGGTCAGCGTTATTGGCGTTGACGATCCGCCACAGCCGCGCATAGTCCGGGTCATCCGGCAGCACCGCCCGTGCGGTGGCGGCGAACCGCGCACGGCCGACGTTGATCTCGACGCCGTCGCGGGCCTTCAGATTGTGGAACCAGCCCGGGGCACGCCGATCGCCGCCGTTGGACGCCACCACCAGATAGGTATCACCGTCGAGCGCGTACGACAGCGTGTTGGTGCGCGGCAGCCCGGTCTTGGCGCCGACGGTATGCAGCAGCAGGCTGTTGGGTGCGCCGGGAATCCGGTGTCCGATTAGGCCTCCGGAGCGTTGGTAGAGCGCATCGTGTACGCGTACGAAGGCTCCGAGCGCCTTCTCGGAGAGAGTGGTCACGGCATTCCCGCCAGGGCGGCGCGCAGGATCTCACCGGTGGTTTCCCGATCGGGGTCGCGGCGCAGCAGCATGCCTTTGACGAACGACACCTTGTCGCCGTCGCGGCGCGGGATCACGTGCAGGTGGATGTGGAACACCGACTGCATCGCCGACTTGCCGTCATTGATCGCGATGTTGTTGCCGGTCGCGGCCAGACCCGACACTCGGGTGGCCGCAGCGATGCGCTTGCCGACATCCATCATGGCGGCGAGGGTGGATGACGGGGTGTCGGTGAGATCAACGCTGTGCCGCTTGGGAATCACCAGGGTGTGACCGCGGGTGAACGGGCGGATGTCGAGGATTCCCAGAACCTCGTCGTCCTCGTAGACCCGAATCGCCGGTGCAGTCCCGGCGACGATCTCGCAGAACACACATGCCATCGCACCACCGTAGCGGTTCAGCAACACCGGCAGCGGCTACGCTGCGTCCAGTGGACGTCACCGACATCGCCTTCGCCGGCGCCGCCGAACAGGCCCGCATGCTCGCGTCCGGCGCCATCACCGCGCCGGCCCTGCTTGAGCTGTACCTCGAGCGCATCACCCGGGTCGACCGCGAGCTGCGGTCCTACCGGGTGGTGATGGCCGAGAGCGCCCGCCGCGAGGCGGCCGCCGCCCAGGAAAGACTCGACGCCGGCGAGCGGCTGCCGATGCTCGGCGTACCGATAGCGATCAAGGATGACATCGACGTCGCCGGTGAGTTCACCACCTACGGAAGCAGCGCCTACGACCTGCCTGCCACCGCCGACGCCGAGGTGGTGCGGCGGCTGCGGCAGGCCGGCGCGGTGATCCTGGGCAAGACCGCGGTCCCGGAGATGATGCTGTGGCCGTTCACCGAGACGGTCTCCTTCGGCGCCACCCACAATCCGTGGGATCTGGCGTACACGCCGGGCGGCAGCAGCGGCGGCAGCGGAGCCGCGGTGGCCGCCGGTCTTGCACCGATCGCCCTGGGCTCAGATGGCGCGGGTTCGATCCGCATCCCGGCCGGCTGGTGTGGGCTCTTCGGCCTCAAGCCGCAGCGGGATCGGGTTCCGATCGCCCCGCATGACGACGCGTGGTGCGGGCTGAGCGTCAACGGCCCGCTTACTCGGACGGTCGAAGACGCCGCACTGCTCCTGGACGTGACCAACACCGGTAAGACCCCCCGCGGTGGGTTCGTCAAAGCCGCCGCCCGCAAGCCGGGCCGGTTGCGAGTTGCGCTGAGCGCCAAGCTGCCGACGACGATGGTGGGTCGGGTCGGCCGCACTCAACAGCAGGCCCTTGACGGGGTTGAAAAGCTACTTCGCGACCTCGGGCACGAGGTGTTCTGGCGCGATCCGGACTATCCGGCGTGGGCCGTCTACGGCCATGTGCTGCCGCGGATGTGGCGCGGGGTTTACGAGGATGTGCAGAAGCTGCCCTACCCGGAGCGTCTCGAGCCGCGGACGCGGGCGATCGCGCGACTCGGTGGGCTGATTTCGGACAGCCAGATCGCCAAGGTGCGCGCTGCCGAACCTGCGCTGGCGGCACGCGTGCAGTCCATCTTTGACGATTTCGACGTGGTGGTGACCCCGGGTACCGCGGCTGGGCCGTCACGAATCGGGCGCTACCAGCATCGAGGCGGTGTCGCCACATTGGCGATGGTTGCGTCTCGGGTGCCGTTCAACGCCATCTTCAACGCGACGGGTCAGCCTGCGGCATCGGTCCCGTGGACTTTGGACGGCGAGAGCCTGCCGGTGTCGATCCAACTCGTCGGGCGGCCGTCGGATGAGGCGACGCTGCTGTCACTGAGCGCACAGATCGAAGCCGCCCGGCCGTGGGCGAACCGGCGACCGCCGGTGTCATGAGCCGCGAATTCGACCCCGGTGCCGTCGACCTCGAGTCCTCCGGGTTGCTGGACGGGTTGACCGGGGAGGCCCGCGCCGAGCGGGCCGAACTGATCCCGTGGCTACTGGAACAGGGAATTACCGTCGAGCAGATCCGGGAATCGTTCGCGCCCATGCTGCTGTCGGCGCGGCGGGGTCTCGGCGACGACGGCACCTACCTGTCGGCTCGTCAGATCAGCGAGCAGGTCGGCCTTGACCTCGACGTGCTGAACCGCTTCCAACGGGCCAGCGGGTTGCCCCAGGTCGACGATCCGGATGCACCGATCTTCATGCGGCCCGATGGCGACACCGCGGTCCACATCAAACGATTTCTTGAACTGGGTATCAATGCCGAGCAACTGCTGACCGTCGTCCGGGTTCTGGCCGAAAGCCTGTCGAACGCCGCCGAGGTCATGCGTTCAGCCGCACTGGGCCCCGTCCTGCACCCGGGTGTGACCGAACTCGAGATCGCCAAGGGATCACAGGCGTTGGTGAGTGCCGCCGCGCCACTGCTGGGGCCGATGATTCAGGACATGCTCCTGCTGCAACTGCGCCACGCGGCCGAAACCGACGCCGTCAATGCACGCGAACGAAAAGTCGGGGCACCGCTGCCCGGTGCACGCCTGGTGGCCACCTCGTTTGCCGACCTCGTCGGATTCACCCGGCTTGGTGAGGAACTGCCGCCGGAAGGTATCGAACTTTTGGCCAACCGGTTGGCTGATCTCGCGCGCGAGGTGGTGGTCAAGCCGGTCCGTCTGATCAAGACCATCGGTGACGCCGTGATGTTCGTCTCGACAGACACCGCCGCGCTACTTGATGTGATGCTCGCGCTCATCGACGCCACGGAAGCCGACGACCTACTGCCCCAGTTGCGGGTGGGAGTGGCCTACGGACCGGCGGTCAGTCGCGCCGGTGACTGGTTCGGCAGCCCGGTGAACCTGGCCAGTCGGGTGACCTCGGTCGCGCGACCGGGTTCGATACTGGTCGCGGCGTCGGCCCACGAGCAGATCGGCGATGACGAGCGATTCCGATGGTCCTATGCGGGGGACCGGCGACTGCGCGGGATCCGGGACGATGTCGACCTGTATCGGGTGCGTCGCGCCGCGGATCCGGAAAGCGCCTGAGTTCAGCGCTTCCGCAGCACCGCCCCGGCGCCGATCACCGTCGCCGCAATCAGCAACAGAATCGCCCATCCTGGACCAGCCAGCCACCCCACCAATCCGGCAACGATCAGGACCGGTGACACCGCGAACAGCACCATCGCCGGATGCTGCCGGACCACGTCGCGGGCGGCGCGGGCGCGCTGGGGATCAAGCTCTTTTCCTGCCATGGCTCCAGTATCTCGCAGGGAGTGTCGAACAGGAAGTCGGTCGGGTGTAACTGGCCACCGACAGTTTTGCCACAAGAAATACCCGGCCGCTAACCCGAGCGGGTCATCGTCCAATACGCCCCGGCTCTTTCGAGCAGTTCCGCATGACTGCCCTGCTCAACTATCCGTCCACCGTCGATAACGAGGATCCGGTCTGCGTCGCGGATGGTGGAGAGTCGGTGGGCGATGATGAAACTCGTCCGCTGCCTGCGTAATTCGATCATCGCCTGTTGCACCAGTAGCTCGGTGCGGGTATCCACCGAACTCGTCGCCTCATCGAGGATCAGAAGTTGCGGCCGGGCCAGGAAGGCGCGGGCGATCGTGATGAGCTGCTTCTCGCCGGCGCTGAGATTGCTGCCGTTATCGGCCACCCGGGTCTGATAGCCGTCCGGAAGTGACCGGACGAAGTGATCCACGTAGGCAGCCCGGGCTGCGTCGGCGATGTCATCCGCTGTCGCCTCGGGCCTGCCGTAGGCGATGTTCTCGGAGATCGTCCCACTGAACAGCCAGGTGTCCTGGAGCACCATTCCGATCCGGGACCGCAACGACTGCCGACTCACCTCGCGGATGTCGACACCGTCGAGCAGAATCCGACCCGAGTCCACGTCGTAGAACCGCATCAACAGGTTCACCAACGTTGTTTTGCCCGCGCCGGTCGGGCCGACGATCGCCACCGTGGTTCCGGGCTCAGCGGTGAACGACAGATCCTCGATCACCGGTGTGCCTGGCTGATAGCTGAACCAGACGTTATCGAATTGGACCTGACCGCGACCGCTCGGGAGTTCGGTTTCCGCTGAGACTGATTCCTCGGTTTCGTCAAGAAAGTCGAACACCCGCTCGGCGCTGGCCACCCCGGACTGACACGTGTTGTACATACCGGCGATCTGGGTCAGAGGCTGGTTGAACTGGCGAACGTACTGGATGAAGGCCTGCACGCTGCCGAGCGTGATCTGGCCGGTCGCCACCTGAAAGCCACCGAGCACCGCAACCGCCACATAACTGAGGTTGCCGACGAACATCGTCGCGGGGGAGACCAGGCCGGAGAAGAACTGTGCACCGAAGCTTGCGCGATATACATCGGCGTTGAGCTCACCGAACCGTTCCTGGGCCGAAGCGCGGTGACCGAAGGTTCGCACCACGGTGAAGCCGCTATAGGTCTCCTCGATGTGGGCATTGAGCCGGCCGGTATTGGCCCATTGCGCGACGAACATCCTCTGTGAACGGCGTGCGATGGCCCGCGTCACCCACAGCGAGAGCGGCACCGTACACACGGTGATCAGAGTCAGAAGTGGCGAAATGGTCAGCATCATCACCGACACCGCGATCACCGAGAGCACAGCGGTGAAAAGCTGACTGATGGTGATCGACACCGAGGTCTGGATATTGTCGACGTCATTGGTCACCCGGCTCAGCAGCTCACCGCGCTGACGCGAATCGAAATATGACAGCGGTAGACGATGGACTTTGTCCTCCACCTCGGAGCGCAGCGCGGTGATGGTTCGCTGGACAATGGTGTTCAACAGCCTGGCTTGCGACCAGATCAGAAGCGCAGCAACGAAATACATGACCAGCGCGAGCAGTAGGGTGCGGCCTACCGCGGCGAAGTCGACTCCGGTTCCCGGGATCACATTCATTCCGCTCAGCAGGTCGGCGAAGGTGCCGTCTCCGCGGGCGCGTGCCGCGGCAACCGCCTGTTCCTTGGTGATTCCGGCGGGTAGCTGCCGTCCGATCACCCCGTTGAACAACAGGTCGGTAGCGTGGCCGAGGACTCGAGGGCCGATCACCGACAGCGCGATGCCCCCGATCGACAATGCCAGTACCGCCGCGATGGCCGTCCGTTGTGGTGCAAGGCGCCGGAGAAGTCGCAGGGCCGAGCCGGTGAAATCTCGTGATCGTGCCGCGGCAGGGTCGGTCATCATCGGGCGCATCGCGCCACGCATGGGCGGGGTTGTCACAGCCGACCTCCGGCTCCGAGTGACTGCGAGTCGACGAACTCGGTATACGTGGGACAGCGATCCAGCAACTCGCCATGCGTGCCGATGCCTACGATTCTGCCGGCGTCGAGAACGATGATCTGATCGGCGTGGGTCACCGTCGAAATCCGCTGCGCCACAATGATGACGGTCGAGGTCGACGAAACGTCATGCAGTGCCCCTCGGACCCGGGCGTCGGTCCGGGTGTCGAGCGCGGAGAACGCGTCGTCGAACACATAGATAGCAGGCCCACGGATGACCGCTCGGGCGATCGCCAACCGCTGGCGTTGGCCGCCGGAGAAGTTGATACCGCCCTGCGCGACTCGCATGTTCAGCCCATCGGGATGGGCGGCAACGAAGTCGTCGGCTGCAGCCACCTCCAGGGCGGCCCACATCTCCTGCTCTGTCGCATCGGACCTGCCATAACGAAGGTTGTCGGCCACGGTGCCGGAGAACAGGTATCCGCGTTGCGGTACCAGCCCGAGTGAGGACCATAGACATTCGGTGTCGTAGTCGCGCACGTCGACGTCGTCGATGCGGACCGCGCCGGCCGTCACGTCGTACAGCCGGCAGATCAACGACACCAGTGTCGACTTACCCGAACCGGTACCGCCCACGATCGCCGTTGTGGTCCCGGGGTGCGCGGTGAATGAAACCCCTTCCAGCACTGGGCGCTCCGCGCCGGGATAGCTGAAGGTGACGTGGTCCATCGCGACCGTGCCGCGACTGCCCCCGGTTGGGCTCCGTGGTGATGGTGGGCTGGTGATGGCGGGTGTGGTGTCGAGGACCTCGGTGATCCGCTCGGCGCACACCGAGGCGCGGGGCAGTATCACCAGGATCAGGGTGGCCATCAGCACGGCCATCAGGATCTGCATGAAATAGGACAGGAACGCGATCAGCGAGCCGACCTGCATCCGGCCGGCATCGATCCGCAGGCCGCCGAACCAGATCAGCGCCACGCTGGAGATGTTGATGGTCAATGTCGTCACCGGAAGCATCAGCGCCTGCCAACGTCCGGCCGCGAGGGCGGCATCCGAGACGTCGTGGTTGGCGGCGGCGAACCGCTGTTGTTCGAAGGGTTCGCGCGCGAATGCCCGGACCACCCTGATGCCGGAGAGTTGTTCGCGCATGACCCGGTTGATGGTGTCGATCCGTCGTTGCATGCTGCGGAAAATCGGCAGCATCTGCGACACGATGAGGTAGTTGGCCCCCGCCAAGACGGGCACGCTGACCACCAGTAGCCAGGACAGCCCGGCATCCTGGTGGATCGCCATGATGATGCCGCCGATGCACATGATCGGAGCGGTTACCAGGACGGTGGCGGTCATCTGCACCAGAACCTGGATCTGCTGGACGTCATTGGTGGTCCGGGTCAACAGTGAGGGCGCGCCGAAGCGGGCGGTCTCACTATCGGAGAAGGCCGTCACGTGGTGGAACATCGCCGCACGAACATCGCGGCCGAACCCCATCCCGGTCCGGGAGCCGAAATACACCGCGCCAATCGCACAGATACCTTGCAGGGCGGTCACCGCCAACATCACCAGGCCCAGCCGGGAGATCGTTGCGGTATCGCCCTTGGCCACGCCGTCATCGATGATCGCCGCGTTGACAGTCGGCAGATATAGCGAGGCCATCGAACTGACGATCTGGAACACCATGACCGCCGCGACCAGCCACCGGTACGGGAGGACATACCGCCGCACCAGTGCCAGGAGCATCTCGTTACTGTCCCACACCTGCTAAGCCGGGCAAACCGCAGTTCAGCCGGTGTGTCGGCGGTTAATTACGTGGCTGCCGCTACAGTGCATCGTGTGAGAAACACCCGGGTGCGCATGACGGTGACGCGCAGACTCGCGGCCCTGGCTGTCGCCGCCGTGGCGGTGGTCACCTCCCTCAGCGCGTGTTCGAGTTCCACCACGGACCAGTCGCAGTCGACGCAGCAACAGCAGGATTCGCCGGGCCCCGGCAGGGACGGTAAACACGGGCCGATGTTTTCCGAGTGCGGTGGTGTCAGCGACCAGACGATCGCCGAGCAGACCCGGGTAACCGGCCTGGTGAAGACCGCGGTCAACTCTGTCGGCTGCCAGTGGCTGGCCGGCGGCGGCATCCTCGGGCCGCACTTCTCCTTCACCTGGTACCGGGGCAGCCCGATCGGGCGTGAGCGCAAGACCGAGGAACTCTCACGGACCAGCGTTGAGGACATCAACATCGAGGGTCACGCCGGTTGGGTCGCGGTGGGTACCGACCCGATGCTGGGCGACAACCTGTGCGAGATCGCGATCGGTTTCAACGACGACTTCATCGAGTGGTCGATCAGCTTCGCCGAGAAGCCCTACCCGCCGGCCTGCGATGTGGCCAAAGAATTGACCCGTCAGTCGATTGTGAACGCGAAATGAGCCGGCTGGTGCCCAGAACTTCTCGTCGCCCCCTCATCGGCGCGGCGGCCGCGCTGTCCGCCCTTGCTGTACTCACCGGGTGCGCGCAGACGGTGGGCGGCACCGCGATGAAAACGGGGTCGGGCAGTACGCCGCGTAACGACAAGTCCGCCAAGGAGTACCCGAACCTGCTCAAGGAGTGCGACGTCCTCACCTCCGACGTGTTGGCCAAGACGGTGGGCGCGGACCCTCTGGACATCCAGAGCACCTTCGTCGGCGCGGTCTGCCGGTGGCAGGCGGCCAACCCCGCGGGTCTGATCGACATCACCCGGATGTGGTACGAGCAGGGCAGCCTGGACAACGAGCGCAAAGTCGCCGAGAACCTCAAGTACCAGGTCGAAAGCCGCGCGATCGCCGGCGTCGCATCAATCGTGATGCGCACCAACGATCCCAACGGCGGTTGCGGGGTGGCCAGTGACGCCGCCGGCGTCGTCGGCTGGTGGATCAACCCGCAGGCGCCGGGTATCGACGCGTGCGGTCAGGCCATCAAGCTGATGGAGCTGACGTTGGCCACCAACTCCTAGGCGCGGCTCTCAGAGGGAGTTGACGTCAGCGCGGCACGTGGAATGACACCAATTCCGCGCCGTTGAGTTCCAGGGCTGACCAGGCCCCGGGCACCCGCAGCACGGCAATGCCGGAGGTCGGAAACTTCATCTCGATGCGGTCGAGCGCCTCGGGATCGCTTCCCGGCCGGCCGGCCAGGCCGAGTGCCACCTGGCTCACGGTGGGTTCGTGGTTGACGACCAGCAGGGTGGCCACATCGTCGCGGATCCGATTGATCTCACCCAGAATCGTCCCGGGAGTGGCCCCATAGAGTTGTTCGAGGTAGCTCGCGGGGGCATCGACACCGGTTCGGTCCAGGGTCTGGCGGGTCCGGAGCGCCGATGAGCACAGCACCGCGTCGATTGGCGGCACCGCGTCGCGCAACCAGTCGCCGGCCAGTCCGGCCTCCCGGATCCCGCGCGTGGCCAGCGGCCGGTCGTGGTCGGGGACGCCATCGGGGTAGGCGGACTTGGCGTGTCGCATCAGCACCAGGGTTCTCATTCGTCCCAGGTTAGGGCACTGTCGGGGCGGGGCTGGCGAACTTGTCCGACCCCGGTCATACACTCGCGCCGGGGCTGCAGCATCAGGGGAGAAAGGTTTGGGGGAATGCGCTTCATACACACCGCGGACTGGCAACTGGGAATGACCCGCCACTTCCTGGACGACGACGCTCAGCCGCGGTATTCGGCTGCCCGCCGTGACGCTGTCGCGGGACTTGGCGCGCTCGCCCAGCGGACCGGTGCGGAGTTTGTCGTGGTGGCCGGCGACGTTTTCGATGCCAACCAGCTGGCGCCGAAGGTGATCAGCCAGTCGCTTGCAGCCATGGGCCGTATCGAGGTTCCGGTGTACCTCTTGCCCGGCAACCACGATCCGCTTGATCCCTCGTCGATGTACACCAGCAAGCAGTTCCTCACAGAGCGCCCGGACAATGTGGTGGTACTGGACCGCGCAGGCGTATTCGACGTGCGTCCAGGCCTGGAGATCGTGGCGGCCCCGCTGCGCTCGAAGCGGCCCACCTCCGACTTGGCCGCCGATGTGCTGGCTGAACTTCCCTCCGACGGCACGGCGCGGATTCTGCTGGCGCACGGCGCCGTCGACGTGCTCGATCCCGACCGTGACAATATCGCTGCGATCCGGATGGCCGCGGTGACTGCGGCCCTGGAACGCTCGGCTGTGCACTACGTGGCACTGGGCGACAAGCACTCCCGCACCGAGGTCGGTGACAGCGGCCGCGTCTGGTACTCCGGATCGCCGGAGGTCACCGACTACGACCACAGGGAAGCCGACTCCGGTCACGTGCTGCTGGTCGATTTAGATCTCGATGACCCGGCGCATCCGGTCACGGTGGAAACTCACACCGTCGGCACCTGGTGCTTCCTCACGATCGCCGCAGATCTGAACAACGGCAGCGATATCGCCGCACTCGACGCCAGACTTGACGCACTGCCCGGCAAGGACCGCACCGTAATTCAGTTGGCGCTTAAGGGCACTGTCACCGTCACCGAGCAGGCCGAACTGGACCTCTGCATCGAGAAGTATTCGCGGCTGTTCGCCGGCGTGGATAACTGGGAGCGCCACACCGAGTTGGTAGTCATGCCCGCCGACGAGGAGTTCGACAATCTCGGTATCGGCGGGTTCGCCGCCGACGCTGTCGACGATCTCAAAGAGCAGGCCTGCTCCGACGGTCCTGACGCACAGACCGCGCGCGGAGCGTTGGCTCTGCTGCTGCGGTTGCGGAAAGGCCTCGAGTGATCCTGCACCAGCTGCGGCTGAAGAACTTCCGCGGGATCGCTGACCGTGAGATCAACTTTCCCGACCGTGGGGTTGTGGTGGTGCACGGCCCCAACGAGATCGGCAAGTCGTCGGTGCTCGAGGCGCTCGGACTGTTGCTGGACCAGAAGGACAGCTCCACCAGGCAGAGCGTTTTGGCAGTCAAGCCCGTCCACGGTGACGTCGGCTCAGAGGTGATCGCCGAAATCAGCACCGGCCCCTACCGGTTCGTCTACCGCAAACGTTTCCACAAGAAGAGCCTCACTGAGCTCAGCATCACCGCGCCGAACCACGACCAACTCACCGGTGACGAGGCACACAACCGGGTCCGCGCCATCCTTGACGAGACTGTCGACACTGCCTTGTGGGACGCCCAACGGGTACTGCAGTCAGACTCCACCAACGCGGTCGACCTGTCGGGCTGCACGGCATTGACCCGCGCCCTCGACGCTGCGGCCGGCGAGGCCTCGACCGCCTCAGGCGCCGAAACCCTGCTGATCGACCGCATCGACGCTGAATTCACCCGCTACTTCACCGAACGAACCGCCAAGCCCACAAAGGAATACAAGGAAGCCATCGCCAGGGTGAAAGCCGCCGAGGAGACGGCGAAAAGCTGTCGAGAAGCGGTCGCCGACATCGAGGAGCGGGTAAACCGACAGGAACGGCTAAGCACGACCCGTGCCGAACTGGCCGATGCCCTCGCCCCCGCTGCAGCCCGGCGCGTCGCAGCCGAACAGGCCAGCGTCGGACTGACCGCGCTCGTCGAGAAACTGGAGAAAGCTCGACTGAATGCGGCCGCCGCTATCGCCACCGCCACCGCCTCGGCAGCGGCGCAACAGCAGCGCTTGACGCAGATTGCCGACGTTGCGATGCGCACAGTCGCTCTTTCCGACGCGCGCGAGAAGCTGATCGCAGCCGAAAAAGAGGAGACGGCCGCGCGTGAGCATGTCGGCACGGTCGCTGCGCAGTCGGCTACTGTCACGGCCGCCCGCCAGGCGGCGCAGCTGCGCTTCGACGCCGCCGCCGCCGCGCAGAAATCCTGCGCCGCAAGGCTGGAGGGGCGTCGGTTGGCCGATCAGCTGGCCCAGATTGAGCGCATCCTCACTCAGCGTGCGGAGGTCACCGATCAACTCGCTGCAATCGCCCTGACCGGGGAACTGTTCGGGGAGATCGACGAAAGTGCCGCATTGGTGGAACTCCTCGAGACGCAACTGCGCGCCGATGCCGGTGCCGTCGAGTTCACCGTGCCGGTGGACCTGGCGGTCGTAGCCGACGGCGAGGCGGTGACGCTGGCTGCAGGGCAACCCTGGACACCCACGCCCTCGACGCCGCTCACCGTCGAGGTCCCCGGCGTCATCACTGTGCGCATCGATCCCGGCGCCGGAGTTGCCGAAATGCGAACCACGCTCGACGCCGCGCAGCGTCGCCTTGCCACCGCGTTAGCCCTCGGCGAGGTATCCGACGTTGCGCACGCGCGCGCCGTGGATGGCCGTCGGCGTGAACTCACTGCCACCGCCGACACGCTGACCGCCACGCGGGATGCGCTCTGCGTGGGCGTGGACATCGACTCGCTACGCGCACGGGTGACCGAGTTCCGCACCGGTGACGCCGACCCCAAGACTGATCCCGCAGAAGCTGCGGCGCAGGCCGACGCGGAAGTGAGGGCGTCCAGCACGGCGCTTGACGAGGCAGTGACTGCCGCCGAAGCCCAGGCCGTGGCAGCAGACACCGCCGCGCAGGTGCTGAAGTCCAAGGTCGACGCCGCCAATATTCTGCGGGAGCGGGCGAAGGCCGCAGAGTCTGAATTAACTGATGTACGTGGTCGACTCGCGGCGTCACAGGCCGTCTCCTCCGATGAGCAGACCGAATCCGTCGCCGCGACCGATGCCATGACGCAGAACTCGGCTGATGAACAGCTGGCTGCATTGACGGCGGAGTATCAAGCCCACAGCCCCGACGATGTCGCCGCCGAACTGGCTGCTGCAATCCGGGCGGAGAGGGAAATCGCCGCTCAACTCGCAGATGCCGACAAGGAGATCGATTCGCTCACCGCGCAGTGGGAGATTATTGGGGCGGAGGGCCGCCAGGGCCAGCTGGATGATGCCGAGGCTGCGCTACTGCGCATCCGCGCCCAGCATGACGCTATCCGTGATCGCGCCGAGGCTGCCAAACTCTTGCGGACGACCATGATCAAGCACCGCGAGAACATCCAACAGCGCTACGTGGAACCGTTTCGCACCGAGCTGGAACGGCTGGGGCGCATCGTTTTTGCCGATGATTCCGTCAAACTGGACATCAATCCCGATCTGTCCATCGAGTCGCGCACCCACGACGGGCGCACCGTGCCCTACGGCTCGCTGTCCACCGGCACCAGGGAACAACTCGGCATCATGGTGCGACTCACCGGTGCCGCGCTGGTGGCAGATGCGGACACCGTCCCCGTGGTTATCGACGATGCTCTCGGATTCGCAGACCCGAAGCGGTTGATCAGTATGGGCACGGTGTTCAACGCCGTCGGCGAGCGCGGTCAGGTGATCCTGCTGACCTGTCAGCCGGACCGCTACAGCAGTGTTCGCAACGCGACAGTCATAGAGTTATTGGCGTGAACTCGCCCGAATCGTTATCCGTCGGCTATCCGTCAGCTAGCGCCAGGACCTCATCAAAACCGGCCACCAGGCAGTCGCGGAAGTTATCGAAGTCCGGGATCGCGCCGGTGTCGACATCGATTCCCAGGGCGCAGGTGTCGACGTAGGTCAGCAGCGTGACATTGACCGCTGAGCCGATGGTTGGCCCGAATGCGTACTGCCCGCGCACCTTTGCCCCGGCCAGGTACACGGGAACGGGAATGCCGGGTACATCGCTGGCCAGGAAGTCGACTTTGCGAAGTACCGAACCGATGTACCAGCGCGGCATCAGGTTCATCGCTCCGGCGATGATCTGGATGTAGGGCGTCGACTTCTCGTTGCGCACCTTGGTGGTCCGCGCCCGGGTCTCAGCGATCCGCTCTGCGGGGTCGGGCAGGCCCACCGGAACGTCGAAACGCGCGAGAGTGATGTGATTGCCGCCCTCGCTATCGTCTTCGGTGCGGACGCTGATCGGCATGGTCAGGTGCAGATCACCCACGGTGACACCGTGCTGCTCGTGGTAGCGGCGCAAACCGCCGGCGATGCCGGCGACGAATGCGTCGTTGAGCGCCCCGCCACCGTTGTGCGCGGCTGCCTTCAACTTGGGCAGTGACACCTCGTGCACACCGAGTCTGCGAACCGTGGTGCGTTCCTGCATCAATGGCGACCCGGTCTCGGCGACCGGGCGAATGGTGCGGTACACCGACGCGGCCAGCTCACCGGCGTCAGCCACCGCCTGCAGCGGATTGCGAATGGCGTGGAACAACAGCTTCGGCGCGGCGGCAGCGGTACCGGTGACCGCCTGGCGTACTAGGCCGAGGTCGTACCGCAACACGTCGACGTAGTCACTGAGCAGCCCGCGCTCATGCACTTCCGGTTCCCCGGTTCGGGCCTCGACAGAATCGACGGCACGTGGCTCCTCGCTGAGGTCGAACAGGTGCATCGCGATCTGCACACCGCCGACACCGTCGGTGAGCCCGTGATGAAACTTGCACAGCACCGCAGCCCCGCCGTCGTCGAGCCCTTCAATCAGCGTCGCTGTCCACAATGGCCGGGCCCGGTCGAAGTCCGACATGGCCGCCACCCGAGCCATCTCCAGCACACCGTCGAGGTTGCCGGGTTCCGGCGCAGACAACCGCCGCAGATGGAAGGAAATGTCGAAGTCGGGGGCGTCCTCCCAGTGCGGTGGTGTGGGCGGTGGTGATTCCACGACCCGTTGACGCCAGATCGGTAGGCTCCGAGACAGGACCTCGAAGCGGGACCGCACCACGTCCCAGTCCGGCGAACGGTCCAGCATGATCACGGTCACCACGGTCGATCGCAGCCGCGGATCGGATTCCATCGCCCATGTGAATGCATCGGTCTGGCTCATGAATTCAGTCATGTCAGCCCTTAAGTTACGACTGGCGGCCCAGGCCAGCTAGTGACTTTCTTCCCTAACCGCCAACCCTGGCAGAATCACCGATATGGCCGCGGAGTACCGATGACATTGGGCGACAAACGCCGCCGCGCGCACGACAAACTGGCCGCGCTGCCCGGTGTGCGGTCGGTGCGACGGCCGGTCACCACGGCCAGCGGCGATCACTTCGACCTGTTCTACGTCCGCACCGGGCCCCCTAGCGGGCACCCGTTGGTGATCATCCCGGGTGGACCGGGCGTGGCTTCGATCGGGCACTACCGCGGACTGCGGCGGCGGGCCACCGCGGCCGGACTTGACGTCATCATGGTTGAGCACCGCGGAATCGGCATGTCGCGCCACGACGACTCCGGTGCCGATCTGCCAGTGGCCGCGCTGACTGTCACGCAGGTGGTCGATGATGTCGCCGCAGTTCTCGACGACGCCGCCGTTGACGGCGCGGTGGTCTACGGCACGTCTTATGGCAGTTATCTCGCAGCCGGAATGGGTGTCCGTCACCCCGCGCGGGTGCACGCGATGATCCTCGACTCGCCATTGCTCAACCACGACGATATCGAGGTCGTTCGCCAGGTGATGCGCGGAATGTTCTGGTACGGCCGCGACCCGCTCACCTCTGATTTGGCAGCCAAGGTCCGGGCACTGACCGAGCGCGGCGTAATCGCGCCCAGCGACGCGTTGATCGTCGCCGCCGTCTACAGCCTCGGAGGGGCCGAGCTGTTGCGCCGCCAACTCGATCTCCTGCTCGATGGGCGCCGCCTCCTGTGGTCGGCGATGGACCGCGCGGCCCGGAGCATGACGGACCGCAAAGTGCCCTACCGCAATGAGTCCGATCTTGTCGGCGCGATCGGTTTCCGCGAACTCAACTTCGCCGGCACGCCGGATGGTCTGCCACTGGACCCCGCGATCGCAATGCGCGATATCGCCGCCTCGGGAACGCCAGACTTCGAGTACGAACCATTCGATTTGGTCACCGCGATGCCCGAATTCGACTGGCCCACGGCGATCGTCTCCGGGGGCCGGGATCTGACCACCCCACGTGCGGTCGCCGAGCGCATCGCCGCCCTGATACCCACCGCCGCCTTTGTGCTGCTGCCGACGGCTGGTCACAGTGTGCTCGACACCAGAGAGCAGGCCGCGTTAGAGATCGCGGCCGGGGTCTGCGCCGGCGAAACCGCACATCTGTCAGCGATCGGCGGTTCCCTTGATGCACTTTCGGCCCCGCCGGCGATGCGAGCGACCGGAGCAGCGGTCTCAGCTGCAGCCAAGATTGAAGCTGCACTGCCCCGTTTTGTTCAGCGAGTTATTTCATGAAACCGATTGTGCTGTAGTCCAAATCTCCGACCCCCGCAGGTCCGAAGTTGGCCAGGTTGCTCCGCACCGCAACGTTGCCCGGCGACTGGTATAGCGCCAGGCTGAACACCTCTTCCCAGAGCAGCGCATCCACCTCATTGGCCAGTGCGCGTGCCTTCGTCGGATCGAGTTCGTCGAGTACCTCTTCGACCTTGGCGTCGATCGCAGGGCTGGAGATCTTGCCGAAGTTGCTCTCGGCACCGGTGGTGAAAATCTGATTCAGACAGCACAGCGCGAAAGCGTCACCCACCCAGGAGAACTGGGTGATATCGAAGTCGCCCACGTTGACGTAGTCGGTGAAGAAACCGCTGGCCGGTTTGACATCCAGCTCCAGCTTCACCCCGACCTGGGCGAGATTGCTCTGCGCCACCTGAGCCACCTGCCGGCCGGTCTGGGAGTCATAGAGCACGTTGCGAATCACGAGCTTCTTGCCGTCCTTCTCGCGGAACTCGCCGTTTAGTTTCCAGCCCAGCGCGTCGAGCTCGGTCTTGGCCCTCTCCGGGTCATAGGCGACGACAGCACTGTTGTCCTGGTAGCCATCCTGACCGGCGACGAAGACGTGGTTACCCAGCGGCGTGGGGTTATCCACTAATCCGCGCTGGGTGACGTTCACGATGGCTTGACGATCGATACCACGGGCGACTGCCTGGCGTAAAGCCTTGTCGGACAGGATCGCACCGGGAGCGCCGTTGAAGGTCATGTGATACCAGCTTGGGCCCGGCGCGCGCCGGATCGCAATTCCGTCTGTACCGCGAGCTATCTGTAACTCGTCGAGCGAGGTGATACCGGTGGCGTCGATGGTCTTGTTCTGCAACGCGGGGATGCGCGCCGCGTCATCAAGTGCCAGGAAAGTGAACGAGTCTAGAAGTGGCGGTGCTCCCCACCATTTCGGGTTGCGGGACAACGTGATTCGCTGCGCGGTGCGGTCCACGTTCGACACAATGAACGGCCCCGCAGACGGACCCGGCGCCGCTAGTTGTCCTTTATTGAACACATCAGGGTTAGCCGTCATGCTTTTGGGCAGCAACATGGTGTTGCCGGCGAACATGCCGCGCCATTCGGGGTAGTGCTGGGCGAAGGTCATCACAGCCTGGCGGTCGTCGACGCCGCGGGTGACTGAGGCCACCCGGTCGGAACCGTTGGGCGAGGCGATCGCGAACGCCTTGTCTTTACCGCTGGTGGCGTTGATTTGCGCAGCGATGTCTTCCCAGGTGATCGGTGCGCCGTCGGACCAGGTGGCCTTCGGGTTGATGGTGTAGGTGACCACCTGGGGGTCGGTGGTGGTCAACTCCACGTTGGTGAAGTAGTCGGTATTGACCTTCATCGTGCCGTCGGGGGCGATGGTGAACGCCCGCGGCATGGTGGGCCGAAGGACGCTGGCGGTGTCGGCCTCGTTACCGTCGATATTGAGTGTGTTGAAGTTCGACGGCAGCGCGCCGATTGCCAGACGCAGGTTTCCGCCCTGTTGCAGTGTGGCCGGGTCTTGCGGGTTGATGTCGCTCGCTGAGCCAACTTCGGCGTTACCGCCGGCTGCCGGGGTGGAACGTTGGCCTGACGAGCAGCCGGCCACTATCAGCGTCGTCGCCATCCCGACCGCGAGCAGGCGCACAATCGCGTTCTGAAGGCCCGGTGAGTGCGACTGTGTGTCTGTTCGGTTCACGGCACTGATGCTAGCGGCGATTCGGATTCGGTTGGGGGATAGCGGCGAGCAATTGCCGGGTGTAGTCGTGGCGCGGGTTGGCGAAGACCTCGTCGGCCTCACCGTATTCGACGATTTTCCCGTGCTGCATCACCGCCACCCGGTGGGCCAGGTGTTTGACCACCGACAGGTCATGTGAGACGAACAGGTAGGACAGGTTGAACTCCTGCTGCAGGTCCAGCAGCAGGTTGATGATGCCGGCTTGAATAGAGACGTCCAGAGCCGAGACCGGCTCATCAAGGGCGAGGATCTTCGGCTGTAGAGCCAGAGCCCGGGCGATACCGATGCGCTGCTTCTGGCCGCCGGAGAACTCCGCCGGGTACCGGCTGGCATCAGCGCGAGGAAGCCCGACGATCTCCAGTAACTCGGCCACCCGGGTGTCAGTGGCCGCTTTGTCGAAACCATTGGCTGACAACGGTTCGGCGAGAATCTCGAAGACCGGCAGCCGCGGATCCAGGGCGGCCACCGGATCCTGGAACACCACCTGCAGATCGCGGCGCAATTCGCGGCGACCCTCGGTGCTCAGCTGTGCCACATCGTTTCCCAGGACTTCGATGGAGCCGGACTGCGGTGCGCGCAGTTCCAGGATTTCGTGCAGCGTGGTGGACTTGCCCGAGCCGGACTCGCCGACGATACCGAGCGTTCGGCCCTGCGGTAGCTCGAAGCTGATGCCGTCAATCGCCCGTACCTCACCGATCTGGCGGCGGAACACCACGCCCTTGGTCAGCCGGTATGTCTTGGACAGATCCCGAACCCGAACGGCGATCGCTGTCCCGGCGCTCTCAGCGAGGCTCGGTGGTTCGGTGACCACCCCGAAGATGTCCGCGGCGCTGCGGCCGGCCACCTGATCGGTGCGGATGCAGGCCGCCCAGTGATCGGGCGCAACGGTAGCCGGCACGGGTTCGGTCTCACGGCACTCATCGGTCACCAACGGGCAGCGCGGGCCGAACGGACAACCCGGTGGCAGCGTTACCAATGACGGCGGTGCGCCCGGTATCGGCACCAGCCGTTCGCCGCGGGGGGCGTTTAGTCGGGGCACCGAACCCAACAGTCCTGCCGTGTAGGGCATCCGGCGATCGGCATAAAGGGTTTCGACGCCGGCCTGTTCGACCGCACGGCCGGCGTACATGACCAGTGCCCGGTCGGCGAACTCAGCCACCACACCGAGGTCGTGGGTGATGATCAGCACGCCCGCGCCGGTGACATCGCGGGCGGTCTTGAGCACATCGAGGATCTGCGCCTGCACCGTCACGTCGAGTGCGGTCGTCGGTTCGTCGCAGATGATCAGGTCCGGATCGTTGGCGATCGCAATGGCGATCACCACCCGTTGGCGCTCGCCGCCGGACAGTTCGTGCGGGAAGGATCGCGCCCGCGTTTCGGCCTGGGAGATACCCACCAGTTCGAGAAGTTCAACCGCGCGTCGGCGTGCTTGCGCCTTGCTCACCTCGGGGTGGTGCACCGTGATCGCCTCGGCGATTTGATCACCGACTGGGTAGACCGGGGTCAGCGCCGACATCGGATCCTGGAACACCGTGCCGATGCGTCGGCCGCGGATCTTGGAAAGGTCTGCGTCTGACATCCCCAGCAATTCCTCGCCACCCAGGCTGACCGATCCGGTCACCGTGGCGTACTCGGGTAGCAGGCCGATCACCGCCATCGCGGCCGCCGACTTGCCCGACCCCGACTCACCCACCATCGCCACGACCTCGCCGGGTGCGACCCGATAGCTCAGGCCTCGGACCGCGTACAGGTCACCGCCGTCGGTGGGGAAGGTGACCGCAAGATTGCTCACTTCGAGCAGCGGATGGGTCACGGTGCACCCCTGCTCCGGTTCCTGCTACGGCGTTGCCTCAGGCTGGTGCTGCCCGGGTCGAACGCATCGCGCAGGCCGTCGCCGGTGAGGTTGGCGCAGACCAGGATTCCCACCAGAACCCCAGCCGGGAACAGGAAAACCCACGGGAACGTCGTGGCAGATTTGGTGCCGTCGGCGATCAGCGTGCCCAGTGACACATCGGGCGGCTGGACGCCGAATCCCAGGAAGCTCAGACCGGTTTCGGCAAGGATTGCGCCTCCGACATTGAGAGCGGTGTCGATGATCAGGATCGACGCCACATTCGGCAGCACGTGACGTGCGATGATCCGCCGGCTCGGCACGCCCATATATCGCGCGGCTTGGATGTATTCGCGCTCCCGCAGACTCATCGTCAATCCGCGCACCATGCGTGAACTGATCATCCAGCTGAATGCGGCCAGCAGCACAATCAGCAGCGCGATATTGGCTGAGTTCTTGGTCCGCGGCGTGATGATCGCGATGAGAATGAAGCTGGGCACCACGAGGAGCAGGTCCACGAACCACATCAGGGCCCGGTCGCGCCAGCCTCCGAAGTACCCGGCGATGGAACCGACCGTCGCCGCGATCAGCGTCGAGATCACCGCGACGGTGACACCGATCAGCATGGACTTCTGCGTGCCTCGCAATACCTGGGCGAGCACGTCCTGGCCCAGCGCATTGGTGCCGAACCAGTGCGTTGGGCTCGGTGGGGCCTGCAGTGCGTAGAAGTCCAATTCGGAGTACGAGTAGGGCAGCAGTGGCGGCAATGCGTAGCAGCCGATGAACAGCAAAACCAACACCACCAGCGACGCGACGGCCAGCCGATTCCGTGCGAAGCGGCGCACCACCAGGGTGCGCCGGGAGACGAAGACGGCCGGATCGATGCCGGAAGCCAATGGGGTTTCGGTCATGTCACCCGCACCCGCGGATCGAGGATGGCGTAGATGACATCGGAGAGCAGGCCTGCCAGCAGCACGACCGCCCCGGAGAACACTGTGATCGCGGCGACGATATTGGTGTCCTGGGTGGCGATACCCTGCACCACCCACTCGCCCATGCCGTGCCAGCCGAAGATCTTCTCGACGAACACCGCGCCGGTAACCAAGCCGGCGACGCTATAGGCGAAGAGTGTCGCCATCGGGATCAGCGCGGTGCGCAGCCCGTGTTTGAAGAGGGCCTGTCTCCGGGTGAGGCCTTTGGCCCGCGCCGTCCGGATGAAGTCCTGTCCCAGTACGTCGAGCATCGCATTGCGCTGATACCGGCTGTAGCCCGCGATGGCCATCAACGCCAGGGTGCACGTGGGCAGCACCAGATGCTGCAACCGGTCGACGAACTGGCTCCACGGCCCGCCGACGGCATCCGGTGAGGTCTCCCCGGTGTATTCGAACAGTTGCACGCCCAGTATCGAATTGACGCGCAGGGCGACCAGAATCAGCAGGCCGGCCAGAACGAATGTCGGCGTGCTGATGATCAGCAGCGACAGCGCAGTGATCACCCGGTCCGACATTCGGTACTGCCGGACCGCCCCCCAGGCTCCCACGAGGACGCCGATCACAGTTCCCAGCACCGAGCCGATCACCAACAGCCGCAGGCTTACGCCGATCCGCCGCCATAACTCGTCGGAAACCGGTTGGCCGTTGACGGTCGTGCCGAAGTCGCCGCGCACCGCGCCGGATACCCAGTGGGTGTAGCGCAGTGGCACCGGCTTATCTAGATCAAGCTCGGCGGCTTTGGCGTCGATCACGGCCTGCGGCGGGCGGGGGTTGCGCTGCAGCAGGCTGTTCAGCGGGGTGAATGTCAACGACGTCAGGGTGAACGTCAAAAACGAGGCCAGCGCCAGCAGCACGATGTAGTTGAGCAGCCGACGCGCCAGGAACCGCGTCATCGGCGGTGCCCGGATGGTCGGTGCATGCAGCACAGGGTAGTGCTGGCTGGCCTGGGAGTCGTGCTTCGCCATTCGCTTCACCCTGATTACTACCTTTGACGCGGCGCGGGACTGCCGTTAGCCTCGCCACGACCTGACCATTAGAGAAATTCAGGAGGCCGCCTTGAGCGTCACCGACCAGTACCTGGCCAACAACGCCGATTACGCGAAAACCTTCACCGGCCCGCTACCCCTGCCGCCCAGTAAGCATGTGGCCGTGGTCGCCTGCATGGATGCCCGGATGAACGTCTACGGCATCCTCGGACTGGCCGAGGGCGAGGCGCACGTGATCCGCAACGCCGGCGGCGTGGTCACCGATGATGAGATTCGCTCCCTGGCCATCAGCCAGCGACTCCTGGGCACCCGCGAGATCATCCTCATCCACCACACCGACTGCGGAATGCTGACCTTCACCGACGACGACTTCAAACGCGATATCCAAAGCGAGATCGGCATCAAGCCGGAGTGGGCAGCCGAGGCGTTCCCCGATGTGGAAGAGGATGTTCGACAGTCGCTGCGGCGTATCGAGAACAGCCCGTTCGTCACCAAGCACACCTCGCTGCGTGGGTTTGTCTTCGACGTCGCGACCGGCAAACTCAGCGAGGTCACGCTGTAATTCCCCATCGACTCTGCGCTCAGATCGCGATCGGGGCCGGATCGGCGATCTGAGCGCAGAGTCGATGCCGTTGACGCTGCAGGGCCGGTCACGCTATTGTTCCTCATCCGGGTAAATCCGGTAAAAAGTACCAACTTTACGAGGAAACGATGGCGAGTCCTGTGGCCGAGGCGCCCAAGGCCGGGCGTTACGAGCTGAGTCAGCTGCGCTCGCTGGAGGCTGAGGCGATCCACATCATCCGCGAGGTCGCGGCCGAGTTCGAGAAACCAGTGCTGCTGTTCTCCGGCGGCAAGGACTCGATCGTGATGCTGCACCTGGCGCTCAAAGCGTTCGCTCCGGGCCGGCTGCCCTTTCCGGTCATGCACGTCGACACCGGGCACAACTTCGACGAAGTCATCGCCACCCGCGACGAACTCGTCGCCCGCCACGGGGTGCGTTTGGTGGTAGCCAGTGTGGCCGACGATATCGACGCCGGCCGGGTGGTGGACAACGGGCCGTCGCGCAACCCGCTGCAAACGGTCACGCTGCTTCGCGCCATCCGGGAAAACAAGTTCGACGCCGCATTCGGTGGGGCGCGACGTGATGAGGAGAAGGCCCGCGCCAAGGAACGGGTGTTCAGCTTCCGTGACGAGTTCGGCCAGTGGGACCCCAAGGCGCAGCGGCCTGAGCTGTGGAACCTCTACAACGGCCGGCACCGTAGGGGCGAGCACATCCGGGTGTTCCCGCTGTCGAACTGGACCGAGTACGACATCTGGGCCTACATCGGCGCCGAGAACATTCCGCTGCCCGGTATCTACTACGCGCACACCCGGCCGGTGTTCCGCCGCGACGGCATGCTGCTGGCGGTGCATGAATTCATGGTGCCGACCGCAGGCGAGGAGGTGTTCGAGACCTCGGTGCGATTCCGCACCGTCGGTGACGTCACCTGCACCGGCTGCGTGGAATCAGACGCAGCGACCGTGGCGGAGGTCATCGCCGAGACCGCTCTATCGCGGCTCACCGAGCGCGGTGCCACCCGGGCCGACGACCGCATCTCCGAGGCCGGGATGGAAGACCGCAAGCGGGAGGGCTACTTCTGATGACGGAAACCACGGCCCGGGTTGCCTCTGGACAAACCCTGTTGCGACTGGCTACCGCCGGTTCGGTCGACGACGGCAAATCCACCCTGATCGGCCGACTGCTGTATGACTCCAAGGCCGTCATGGAGGATCAGCTGGCGGCCGTGGAACGAACCTCGCGTGAACGCGGCAACGAATACACCGACCTCGCCCTGGTGACCGACGGGCTGCGCTCCGAGCGCGAGCAGGGCATCACGATCGACGTGGCCTACCGCTACTTCGCCACGGCCAAGCGGAAGTTCATCATCGCCGACACCCCGGGGCATCTTCAGTACACCCGCAACATGGTCACCGGCGCCTCGACGGCGCAGCTGGTGATCGTTCTCGTCGACGCCCGCCACGGACTGCTCGAACAATCCCGCAGGCACGCCTTCCTTGCCTCGCTA
Source organism: Mycobacteriaceae bacterium (assembly GCA_037138615.1). Lineage (GTDB taxonomy): Bacteria > Actinomycetota > Actinomycetes > Mycobacteriales > Mycobacteriaceae > Mycobacterium. Next base: position 81,563 of record JBAXIA010000002.1, read on the forward strand.
CTCGGCGTGCAGCACATCGTGCTGGCGGTCAACAAGATGGATCTCATCGACTGGGATCAGGAGCGCTACAACTGGATTCGCGACGAGTTCCACGCGTTCGCCGCCCGGCTGGACATTCACGACGTCACCACCATCCCCATCTCGGCGCTGCACGGCGATAACGTGGTGACCAAGAGCGATAAGGCATCCTGGTACGACGGACCCCCACTGCTGAGTCATCTGGAGGACGTCTACATCGCCGGCGACCGCAATCTGGTCGACGTCCGGTTCCCGGTGCAGTACGTCATCCGTCCGCAGACCCGCGAGCACGCCGACCATCGCAGCTACGCCGGCACCGTCGCCAGCGGCATCATGCGTCCCGGAGACGAGGTGGTGGTGCTGCCCAGCGGCAAGATCAGCCGCATCACCGCTATCGACGGGCCGGAAGGCCCTGTGGCCGAGGCATTTCCGCCGATGGCGGTGTCGATCAGCCTGGCCGATGACATCGACATCTCCCGCGGCGACCTGTTGGCGCGCCCGCAGAACCAGCCCGCCGCCTCCACCGAGTTCGACGCCATGGTGTGCTGGATGGCCGACGAGGCCGCGCTGGAACCCGGCCGGGACTACGTCATCAAACAGACCACCCGCACCACCAGGGTGCGGGTCACCGGCTTGGACTACCGCCTCGACGTCAACACCCTGCACCGCGACAAGAGCGCGACGGCGTTGAAGCTCAACGAACTCGGGCGTGTCAGCCTTCGCACCCAGGTGCCCCTGCTCCTCGACGAATACACCCGCAATGCGGCCACCGGATCGTTCATCCTGATCGACCCGGAAACCAATGTGACCGTCGCGGCGGGCATGGTGCGCGACACCGCGCCGGTGGCCACCCGTGCCGCCACGCCGAACACGGTGCGACACCAGTCACTGGTGACGGCGGGGGAGCGGCTCACCAGGGGACGCACGGTGTGGTTCACCGGTCTGTCGGGGTCGGGCAAATCCTCTATTGCCGTACTGGCCGAGCAGACGCTGCTCGAACATGGTTGTCCCGCTTACATTCTCGACGGCGACAACCTGCGCCACGGCCTCAACGCCGATCTGGGCTTCACGATGGCCGACCGGGCCGAAAACCTTCGCCGACTGGCGCATGTTGCCACCCTGATGGCTGATGCCGGGCTGACCGTGCTGGTTCCCGCCATCAGCCCACTGGAGGAACACCGCGAGTTGGCCCGAAAGGTGCACTCGGAGTCGGGAATCGAGTTCTTCGAGGTGTTTGTCGACACCCCGCTGGCGGACTGTGAACTCCGTGACCCCAAAGGCCTGTACGCCCGAGCCCGCGCCGGCGAGATCACCCACTTCACCGGTATCGACAGTCCGTATCAACGGCCCAAGAATCCGGACCTGCGGCTCACGCCGGACCACACCGCGGCGGAGCTCGCCCAGCAGGTGATCGAACTGCTGGATGCTCCGGTATGAACCACCCGGCCGCGGATGACCATAATTTGGCCGCGACGCTAGCGACCGAGGCGGGTCGACTGTTGCTTGACGTGCGAACCGAATTCGCCGAGGCCGCCTCTGAGGAACGTAAGGCCGCCGGCGACCAGCGATCGCACGACTTCCTGACCGAACGGCTTGCTGCGGCCCGACCCGGTGATGCGGTGCTCTCCGAGGAGGGCGCGGACGACCCCATCCGCCTGCGATCGGATCGGGTCTGGATTATCGACCCGCTCGACGGCACCCGCGAGTTTTCCGAACTGGGCCGCGAGGACTGGGCGGTGCACGTCGCATTGTGGTCGGGTGGTCAGCTCATTGCCGGTGCGGTTGCGCTCCCGGCTCAGGGTGTCACGTTGGCGACCCCCGAGGTACCTACGCCGCTCCCGGCTCCGGCTGTGCCGCGCATCATCGTCTCCCGCACCCGCCCGCCCACGGTCGCACTGCACGTGCGGGACGCGTTGGGCGGGGCCCTGGTGGAAATGGGTTCGGCGGGGGCGAAGGTCGCCGCAGTGGTGCAGGGCCGCGCTGAGGTGTACGTGCATGCCGGCGGGCAGTACGAGTGGGATTCCGCGGCGCCGGTCGCCGTCGCCCGCGCGGCCGGACTGCACACCTCGCGGATCGATGGCTCACCACTGCGGTACAACCAGGTCGATCTACTACTACCCGACCTGCTGGTGTGCCGACCTGAATACGCAGAGGCGGCGCTGGCTGCGCTGGCCATGCTGCGGTAGGCCGCAGGGACCTATTTCGGCGCCGCGATGCCGTGGCCGCGTTTGCTGAGAAGTGTCGATCAGCTACCGGTCTTCACACAGAATCCTGAGGTGATCCCCAGGGCGTGCCCCCGCACCGGTGGACGTCGCCGCGCCGGGAAGGATCGTTGCCACCACGGAAGTCTCGGTACCCCGACAGGGACCTGAAGTGGTCACTTCGGCTCCTGCGGCGGTTCGCCACAGCAGGGCCGAGGGGGACGAAAGTAACTTCTTCCACGAATAGCTTTGCGCTCAGTCTGCTCTCAGGTAGTGTCAGCCTGTCAGTGTTAACTGCTTACCAAAGGACTTTCTGTGCAAATCTCTCTTCGTTCTCATCTGATCGCGGGTACTGCCGCGATTGTCGGTGC
>JBAXIA010000003.1:0-79526 GCA_037138615.1 Mycobacteriaceae bacterium
GTCGCGCCATCTCCAGGTGCGCGGCCACCAACGCGAAGGCGTTGTTCTGCTTGCACCGTCCAGGCGGGTCCTCGGTCCATAGGCTGGTGTAGGCACCCTGGGTGTTCCACCACACGGGGTCGTAGTGGAAGTGGCTGATCATGTACATCGTCCAGCCGGGTTCGGCGACGGTGAAGTCAAACGCGAACTCGGCGTCGCCGAACAGCACTCGGGCCGCGCGCCGCTGTCCCGGCACCGCATCTTCGACGCGCACCGGCACCTCGACGGTCCCGTCCCCGGATGCGACCGTCACCGGATCAACTGTGCTCAATCCATCACCGGCCAGCCGCACAACGACCGACCCGGCGGCACCCGTATATCCGACCCGGACCACTTGCAGGGGCGCTGCGGGGTCGCCAACAAACAATTCGGTGGCTTCCGCCGCGGTCACCTGCACGCCCGCAAATCTACGCGGCAGGAGTCCAGCTTTCGACGTGTCTAACTGTTCACGTTCGTCAACTGCGAGATGCGTCCGGCAGTGACGCCGAGCATCGCCGCGGTGTCGCGGACCGAGTACGACTTCGACAGGTCGCCGGCCAGCCGCGTCGTCGCCGCCACCAACTCGCGTTCTGCGCGGTGAATATCGGCCCGCATCCTCCGAAGCCGTTCGGCCTCGATCACCGATTCGTCGGCGACCTCGAAGTGAAAGTCGAGCTCGACGGCGGCATCGTCGGGCAGATCGTCCATGAGGACGACGACTTCGCGGACCGACCTGGCCAGCCCCTCCAGGGAACGGGCAAAGGTATGGGCGCCGGGTACTGACGGCACGTCCGCCAGCCAGTTTTCACCCTCGCGCGTGACGTGAACCGAGTAGCTCATATCAGCCATCCTTTCCCTAGCGCCGGTTCGAGGTCGCGTTGAATCTTGTGGAGCGTTCCATTGGGGATGTCACCGGAATGCTGCGGTACGGCGGTGCTCGCGGTCACGCCATCTCGAATGACGCGGTAACGCTTGTGTGATCCGACTGTTCTGACGTGGGCGCCACCGAGCCGCTCAATCTTCCGGTTGACTTCCTTAGTCCGCACAAGTCTAAGTTTAATGACTAAACATGACAACTGTTTGATCGGTTAACAGGCCGACCCGAGGTCACCTGCACGCCAGCAATCTACGCGCGTCACACTGCGCGGGGGGCTGTGATCGGCGTCCCAGGGATTAGTGGCTGATACCCGCCAACTGGCACAATAAGTCCAATGAGTTCCACAGATCGTCAGGTCGCCAGGCTCGATCGGGTGCCGTTGCCGATCGAGGCGGCCCGCATCGGCGTGACCGGCTGGCAGCTCACCCGAACCTGTGGCCGGGTGCTGACCAAGCTGGCAGGCAAAGGCAGCTTCGGTGACAAGGTCATCCGGGAGATCCCGCAGACCTTCGCCGATCTGGGCCCCACCTATGTCAAATTCGGCCAGATCATCGCCTCCAGCCCTGGTGCGTTCGGCGAGCAGATGTCACGGGAGTTCCGCAGCCTGCTCGACTCGGTGCCGCCGGCCGACACCGACGAGGTGCACAAGCTGCTCGCCGCCGAACTCGGCGCTGACCCCTCGGAGTTGTTCGCATCCTTCGACGAGGAGCCGTTCGCGTCGGCATCGATCGCCCAGGTGCACTTCGCCACCCTGCACACCGGCGAGGACGTCGTCGTCAAAATCCAGCGACCGGGGATACGCCGCCGGGTGGCCGCCGACCTTCAGATCCTCAAACGCTTCGCCCAGGTGGCCGAGCTGGCCAAGAACGGCCGGCGGCTGTCCGCCAAGGACGTGGTGGCCGACTTCGCCGACAACCTCGCCGAGGAACTGGACTTCCGCATCGAGGCGCAGTCGATGGAGGCCTGGGTGTCGGGCCTGCACGGCTCGCCGCTGGGCCGCAATATCAAGGTTCCGGACGTGCACTGGGAGTTCACCAGCGAGCGGGTGCTCACCATGGAACGCGTGCACGGCGTGCGCATCGACGACATCGCCGGGATTCGCAAACAGGGTTTCGACGGCACCGAACTGGTGAAGGCGTTGTTGTTCAGCACCTTCGAGGGCGGTCTACGGCACGGTCTGTTCCACGGCGATCTGCACGCCGGCAACCTGCTGGTGGACGCCAAGGGCCGGATCGTGTTCCTGGACTTCGGAATCATGGGCCGTATCGACCCGCGCGAAAGATGGCTGCTGCGCGAACTCGTCCACGCGCTGCTGGTCAAAAAAGATCATGCCGCGGCCGGCAAGATCCTCGTTCTGATGGGCGCGGTCGGCAACACCAAGCCCGAACCTGAGGCAGCCAAGGACCTTGAAGCCTTCGCCGCCCCGCTCACCCTGACAAGCCTCGGCGATATGTCCTATGCCGATATCGGCCGCCAGCTTTCCACCCTGGCTGACGCCTATGACGTCAAGCTGCCGCGCGAACTGGTGCTGATCGGCAAGCAGTTCCTCTACGTCGAGCGCTATATGAAATTACTGGCGCCGAAGTGGCAGATGATGAGTGATCCAGAGCTCACCGGGTACTTCGCGAACTTCATGGTCGAAGTCACCCGCGAGCACCAGAGCGATGTCGAGGTCTGATGGAAATCCGCACTGGAACGGCAGCGATCGGGACCGAGGACGATCTCGAAATCCACTATGAGGACATGGGCAACCCGAGTGACCCGCCGGTGCTGCTCATCATGGGCTTGGGCGCGCAATTACTGCTGTGGCGCAAGGGTTTCTGCGAGCGTCTGGTGAAGCAGGGCTACCGGGTGATCCGTTATGACAACCGTGATGTGGGGTTGTCGGGCAAGCTGCACGGCCGCCGCGCCGAGGGCTCACTGATCGCAGCATTGGCGCGGTCATTCATCGGTCGGCCCAGCCCCTCGGTGTACACCCTGGAACACATGGCCGACGATGCCGCCGCACTTCTCGACCACCTCGGCATCGACCGCGCGCACATCGTGGGGGCGTCCATGGGCGGGATGATCGCCCAGATCTTTGCGGCCCGCTACCCACAACGCACCGCCGGCCTGGGCATCATCTTCTCGTCCAACAACTCCGCGCTGCTGCCACCACCGGCGCCCAAAGCGCTGCTGGCACTCATCAAGGGGCCCTCGGCAGATTCCCCGCGCGAGGTGATCGTCGAGAATTCGGTGCGGGTGTCCAAGATCATCGGCAGCCCGGGCTACCCGGCCTCGGAGGAGAAGTTGCGGGCCGAGGCGATCGAGGGCTACGAGCGGTCCCACTACCCGCAGGGCATCGCCCGGCACTTCGGGGCGGTGCTCGGCAGTGGCAGCCTGAAACGCTACGACCGGCAGATCACCGCGCCGACGGTAGTCATCCACGGCCGCGCCGACATCCTGATGCGCCCCGCCGGGGGCCGTGCCATCGCCGCAGCGATCCCGAATGCCCGCCTGGTGCTGTTCGACGGCATGGCGCATGACCTTCCCGAGGCGCTGTGGGACGACATCATCGGCGAACTGACGACCACATTCGCGAAATTCTCCGCAGCACGTTAACCGGACTGCATCCGCTCGAACCGATCGGTCGAGCAGCCCGCCGCCGGTCAGCCCTCTTCGGTTCAGCCCTCTTCGGTGAAGTTGCGCGTCACCGCAGGGTCGACCGGGATACCCGGACCGGTGGTCGTCGAGACGGTGACCTTCTTGAGGTAACGACCCTTTGACGATGACGGCTTGGCCCGCAGCACCTCATCCAGTGCGGCACCGTAGTTCTCGGCGAGCTGCTTCTCACCGAAGGACGCCTTGCCGATGATGAAGTGCAGATTGGACTGCTTGTCGACGCGGAAGTTGATCTTGCCGCCCTTGATATCGGAGACGGCCTTAGCCACATCCGGGGTGACGGTGCCGGTCTTTGGGTTGGGCATCAGGCCGCGCGGGCCCAGCACCCGGGCGATCCGGCCCACCTTGGCCATCTGATCGGGTGTGGCGATCGCGGCGTCGAAGTCCAGGAACCCACCCTGGATCTTCTCGATCAGATCGTCACTGCCCACCACATCGGCGCCGGCGGCGATGGCCTGCTCGGCCTTCTCCCCTACCGCGAACACCGCGACACGGGCGGTCTTGCCGGTACCGTGCGGCAGGCTGACGGTGCCGCGCACCATCTGATCGGCCTTGCGGGGATCCACGCCCAAGCGGATCGCGACCTCAACGGTGGCGTCCTGCTTCTTGGAGGAGGTCTCCTTGGCCAGCTTCGCCGCTTCCAGCGGGGAGTACAGCTTGTCGCGATCGACCTTCTCGGCGGCCTCTTTGTATGCCTTGCTGTTCTTGCTCATTGATATTCCAATCTGTTGTGTTGGAGGTGTGGTGCTCGATCATCGCTCTTCGCGCAAGCGCTTATCGACGGGCCGAAGCGGGCCCTCCCACGGATCGGCGCCGGTAGCGCCGAAAGTCTTATTCGACCGTGATCCCCATCGAGCGGGCGGTGCCGGCGATGATCTTGGCGGCCTGGTCGATATCGTTGGCGTTGAGATCTTCCTTCTTGGTCTCGGCGATCTCGCGCACCTGAGCCCAGGTCACCTTGGCGACCTTGGTCTTGTGCGGTTCCGCTGAACCCTTGGCCACGCCGGCTGCCTTGAGCAGCATCCGGGCCGCGGGCGGGGTCTTGAGCACGAAGCTGAAACTGCGGTCCTCGTAGACACTGATCTCCACGGGGATGACGTTGCCGCGCTGGTTCTCCGTCGCGGCGTTATACGCCTTGCAGAACTCCATGATGTTGACGCCGTGCTGACCGAGTGCGGGACCGACCGGCGGGGCGGGGTTGGCCTGCCCGGCCTGGATCTGCAGCTTGATCAGGCCGACGACCTTCTTCTTCTTCGGGGCCATGACGGTGGTGTTCCTTTCTGAAACTTACGAATTCGGGGAGGCGTGTGCCCGGGGCTTAGATCTTGGCGACCTGGGCGAAGGTCAGCTCGACGGGAGTCTCGCGGCCGAAGATGCTCACCAGCACCTTGAGCTTCTGCTGTTCGGCGTTGACCTCGCTGATCGATGCCGGCAACGTTGCGAACGGCCCGTCCATAACGGTGACCGATTCGCCGACCTCGAAGTCGACCAGGATCTCCGGACGTTCCAGGGTGGCCTCGGATCCGCCACCGGCGGGCGTCCTGCCGGTCTTCTTGACCGCCGGCGGCAGCAGGAACTTCACCACATCGTCGAGGGACAGCGATGTCGGCCGTGACGTCGCACCGACGAAACCGGTCACGCCGGGGGTGTTGCGTACCGTCGACCATGACTCGTCGGTGAGCTCCATACGCACCAGGATGTAGCCCGGCAGCACCTTACGGTTGACCTGCTTGCGCTGGCCGTTCTTGATCTCGGTGACCTCTTCGGTGGGCACCTCGACCTGGAAGATGTAGTCACCCACGTCGAGGTTCTGCACGCGGGTCTCCAGATTGGCCTTCACCTTGTTCTCGTAACCGGCATAGGAGTGAATGACGAACCAGTCACCCGGCTGCATGCGCAGTTCGTTCTTCAATACGGTCGCGGGGTCGAGCTCCTCCTCGGGAGCCTCCTCGACAACCTCGGCTGCGGCCTCGACGATGGCCTCGGCATCCGACGGTGCGTCGATGACGTCGACGACGGCGTCACCGGAGGGCGTTTCGCCTTCGGGGCTTGTCACGGTAGTCATTCCTCTCTAAAAAATCTTGCTCGCCGTTGCGCTATCCGAAGACCAGCAACACGAGCTTGGCCAGACCCAGGTCGACCCCGCCGATCAGCGACACCATGAAGATCAGAAACACCAGCACAACGGCGGTGTAATTGATCATCTGCTTGCGGTTGGGCCAGATCACCTTGCGCAGTTCAGCGACGACCTGCTTGAGGTAGTTCCACACGAACACAAACGGGTTGCGGGTCGATCCGGAGTCGGCGGCCTTGGCTTTCTTGGTGCCCTCGCCGTCGTCATCGTCCTCACCGAGTCCGAGTTCCAGCGCCGTCGTCTCGAGGTCCTCGACCTCGGCCAAGGCGGTGCCGCCCGTACGCTGCCGCGTCCGCTTACCGGTCGGACGCAGCGGCTGGGTCAGCGCGACCGTATCGTCGCTGCCGTTGCCTGCGGCAGTGTCAAGCTCATCGCTCACCGCATGCTCCTTCGTGTCGTGTCGTGTCGGTGTAGGCCAGTCTATTCAGTTGAGCAGGGGCGACAGGACTTGAACCTGCAACCTGCGGTTTTGGAGACCGCTGCTCTGCCAGTTGAGCTACGCCCCTCTGCTTGTCTCCCACATAAGTCGCGCGCTCCCCGTTCGGTCAACCCGAACCGACGGACAGCGCGCTTAACGTGGGAAAACTCGAGATTTGAGTGTACCTCCCAGCGGCTGACAGGTGGTAATCGCTATTCGCCGACCGCCTTGCGGACCACCTGGCCGGTTTCGGGGTCCCATTTCACCGCAACCGAGTTGTCACCCTCATGGCCCATCAGGGTGGTGTAGGCCTCAAGTACCAGTTCACCGTGCTGGTTGGTACAGACATTGCGGGTGACGACGATATCGGCACCGAAGCGCTCGTTGACGCTCTCAATGTGCATGGCACCGTGCAGAACGTCGCCGGCCACGATCGGCTTGTGATAGACGAATTTCTGGTCTACCTGGATGATCTGCATGGTCTCCATGCCCACGTCGACATGGGTGAAGAAGTGCTTCTGGATGATCAGTCCGAGAATCGAGACGAAGGTCAGCGGCGCGATGATCGCGCCGTAGCCCAGAGCTGCGGCCGCCTCCTCATCGTGGCTGGCGGGATGCCTGTCCTGGACCGAGTGCGCATATTGGCGGATCTGCTCCCGGCCGACGACGAAAGTATCCGGGTACTCCCAGACCATTCCCTCGATACCGGACTTGAGACCCACCGCTAGGCCAGTTTCGCCGTGGCGACGGCCCGGCCGAAGATCTTCTTGCCGCCGGTGGTGGCGGTCAGCGCAAGGGTGACGGTCTTGGTCTCCGGGTCGGTCGCCTTGACCCGGCCGGAGAACAGGATCTCGGCGCCGATGCCGTCATTGGGAACAGGCACGATCGCGGTGAAGCGCACGTTGTACTCGGTGACCGCACCCGGGTCGCCCACCCACGAGGTGATGAATCCGCCGCCGAGACCCATGGTGAGCATGCCGTGGGCGATCGCGGTGTCCAAGCCCACCTGCTTGGCGATCTCGTCGTCCCAGTGGATCGGGTTGAGGTCACCGGAGACGCCGGCGTAGTTCACCAGGTCGCCACGGGTCAGCTTGATGACCTTTTCCGGCAACTCATCGCCGACCTTGACCGAACTGAACTCACGCAGTGCCATCGCTGAAGCCACTCTCTCCGTGTTCCTCACTTCGCCCGGCCAGCGTCGTGTAGGTCTCCTGGACAATGTCACCGTCATCATTGGTGATCAAGACTTTGTTGATGACGATGTCGGTGCCGTGCGCCTGCCTGATCTCGTGCACATAGACGTCGCAGTAGAGCTTGTCCCCGCACTTGATCGGCCGCTGAAACTTCAGAATCTGATCGACGTGGACGATCTTGTGGTCGGCGAGCTTGATGCCGTGGTGGGTGAAGGATGCCACCTGCGCCACGTAGCCGAACACCGAGATGAACGTCAGCGGCGCTGGCAATCCGCTATAGCCGAGCTCCGCGGCGGCCTCGTCGCTGAAGAACACCTCGTCGGTGTTCTTGACCGCGTTGGCGTACTCGCGCGTCTTCTCTCGTTCAACCATGTAGTAGTCGGGGTAGCGATAGTGCGCCCCGAGCAATCTTTTGGAGAGAGCCACCGCCGCAGCGCTCAGCGAGACTCTTTGTGCGGCTGGTGGGATCCGCAATTCGGGCAGAACTTCTTCAGTTCCAACCGATCGGGGTCGTTGCGGCGGTTCTTCTTGGTGATGTAGTTACGGTGTTTGCACACCTCGCACGCCAAGGTGATCTTCGGCCGTACATCAGTACTCGAGGCCACGTCAGACTCTCTTTCAGACTTCGTCGTTATTCAAAAACTGCATCGTTCACTGCGGGTGAAACCTGTAGCGGTGGGGGGACTCGATCCCCCGACCTCACGATTATGAGTCGTGCGCTCTAACCAGCTGAGCTACACCGCCATGCCGGCGCCGCCGCTGGGGAACGGCGTACACCGAGCCCCCTAACGGAATCGAACCGTTGACCTTTTCCTTACCATGGAAACGCTCTACCGACTGAGCTAAGGGGGCCTACCCGTACCGTCAGCTGAACCGCGCCACGGACCGTAGAAGAGGGTACAGCCTGCGGCTACGCCCGGCCAAACCGCACGCCGGAGACGTTATCGACGGGTTAGCCGGACGCGACCTTGGCCGCACCGCGAGCGTGGCCGGCGACCCTGGCTGCCGCTGACCGGCCGCGCGGCGCAGCGTCTGCTTTAGCGGCTGCTGCTCCTGGCCCAGCGGCGGCCCTCGCCGGACGGCGAAGATCGCCTCGGCCGACGACCGGAACTCCGGCAGCCACAGCGGCCGCAATACGCGGACCCGCTGCGGCACGAACGGCGGCCTGGGGTGTCGACGATCCACGAACCGCTGCCAACGGCGGCAGTGGGGGCAATGGCGCGAGCCCTAACCACTGCAACTCAGCCGACACCCAGTTGTAGCCGATGTCATACAGGGTGCTGCCGTAGGCAGACAGCGTCCCGATGATGTTCAACGGGTTCTGCACCACGCCCGCCAGGGCGTTGACCGTCGCCTCAACGACCGGCTGGATGCCCTGGAAGTAGTTGATGTTGATCTGCGCCGCGATCACGCCACCGACGAGTGGAACGAAGTTGATCAGGTAGGAGCCCCCACCCACCACGTATTGAACAGTCGGGGTGATGGCGTAGTAGATGTCCTGGCCGATACCCGCGAGCCGGATGTCGTCGATGTGGACGGACGTCATCGCCGGACGGGCGGTCAACGGGTGGGCGGTCACCGTCGCGGGGGCGCTGACCATGACGGGGCCCAGGGCCACCGCTGCGGCAAGCGACAGGGCTGCCGCCGGAGCACGCCAGCCGCTCATCGAAACGGTCACGATCTACCCGGCCGCGGCCGTCGCTGCGGTGCGAACGTTCTTGGCTGCCTTAACAACTGCGCCGCGGGTTGCCCGGGCCGTGTTTCGCACCTCGCTGTCGGTCTGCTGCGCCACCGAGTTCGCCTCACTCGTCGCATCGTCGGCTACCTGGCGGGCACCGCTGATCGCGCTTCTTGTCGCGCGACCAACTCCACCACGGCTCTCCCTGGCTGGGGTGGGAACCGCGGCGGCCACGTCCGCAGTCACTTCGGCCGGTACAGACACCTCTGCCACAGCGACCGAACGCCGGCCGTTCGCGGTGCGCGCCGCGGCGGCGAGCGGAGCAGACGAACCGCTTACCGAAGCCAGCGGCGGCAGCGGGGGTAACGGGGGTAGTGGGAATCCGAGCCACGCGGCTTCGGCTGCGACGAAGTTGTAGCCGATGACGCCCAGGGAGGCGCCGTAGGCGGACAGTGTCGCGATGATGTTGAACGGGTTCTGGACGATTCCCGCCAACGCATTCACGGTCGCCTCCACGACCGGCTGGATACCAGCGAAGTAGAGGATGCCGATCTGTGAGGAGACCGGAGGAATCCACGCCGTCGCCCACTGAGCCAATTCGACCCCGTAGGCCACCCATGGCTGGATGGCGTAGTAGATGTCCTGTCCGATGCCGGCCAGCCGGATATCATCGATGTGTACGGTCGGCACCGCGATCGTTGGCTGAGCCAGCGTCACCGCAGGTGGGGCGACCAGCGACGGACCCAGAGCAACTGCACTCGCGGCCACCATGGCCACACCTGGAACCAGCAAAGAACGAGCCGAAACGCTCACGATTTCTCCTCAGTAGCTTGACCGTTACCTCCGAGAGTCTAACCGAACGTTTTCCGACGTTAACTCGCAGCGTTGGCAACAGCCCTGGCCGCGGCGCGAGGTGCTTTGGCACTCCGGCTTGCCCTGCCGGCGCTGTGCAGCTGACCGGCAGGACTCTCCGCCGTCGCACCGGCCTGCCCGGCGTCGCCGGCGGCGATCCTGGCCGCCCGCCGAAGCCCCCCATGGCCCAGTCTGGCCGGCGCTGGAACCTCTGACTCGGCGGCGGTCCGAGCGCCTGCCGTGGTGCGCGCCGCGGCAAGCGGGGTGGACGACCCACCCACCGAGGCGAACGGCAGCTGCGGCGGCAGGCCGGGAAGCCCCAACCAACTGACCTCGGCCGAAATGAAGGTGTAGACAGTGCTGGATAGCGCACTGACGTAGGCCGTGATGTCCCCGATGAGGTTCAGCGGGTTCTGCACCACGCTCGCCAGGGCGTCGACCGTCGACTCGACCAGCGGCTGGATACCCTTGAAGTAGATGACGCCGAGCTGGGAGTAGATCGGAGCGCCGACGATCGGGACCCACCACAACAGCCCCTGCACGGCCTGGACCCCGAACACCACCCAGCGGTTGATGCCGGCGTAAATGTCCTGACCGATGCCGGCCAGCTGGATGTCTTCAATATGGACAACCGGCACCTTGACCTCCACCCGGGCCGATATCGCCAGGGGCGGCGCGATCAAGACCGGGCTGAGGACAAGTGCGCCGACGGTCGCAGCGGCAATGCCCGGCAGCAGCATCGAACGGTTCGAAACGCTCACCATCGGCTCCTCAACCTGTAGTCGGGCGGTGCTTTTCCACGCACCCGTCACGGGTTAACTCGCTGCGTCGGCGTTCGCCGTTACAGCGCCGGGGGCCTGGCTGGCGGTTCTGGCCGCAACACCACGGCCGGCCCTTGCGGTGCTCCGACCCTCGCGCGCGGTGCTGGCAACCGCCCGCTGGGCCGCGGCGGGCACCTCAGCGGCGGCGGTGCGAGCCGCGCGTCCGAGCTGGCCGCGGTTCGCCCGGGCGGGAGTCGGCTCCACGGCGGTGACCTCGGCGGTCACCTCAGTGGAAGCCGGCGGTTCGGCCACGACTGTGGCGGCACGACGACTGGAAGCGGTACGCGGGGTGAGCAGCGCAGCAGACGATTCACCGACCGCGGCAGCCGACAGCGCCGGCACCCCGATACCGAAAGCGGGGAGCAGGGTGCTAATAATGCTGGTCAGCGCCGTGATGATATCCGTCGGGCCCTGGGACAACGTGTCAATGACCGTCACCACCGCGGTGATGATCGGCTGCAGGGTGGTGTAGAGGGTCCCGATTCCGGCGGCGATCGACGGATTCCAGAAGAAAAAGTCCTGTGCCACCTGCACCAAGAACCCGGCCCACCCGTTGAGGGCGTTGTACAGGTCCAGGCCGACGCCGGCCAGTTGGATGTTCTCGATATGCACGGCCGGAATGTGGGCGGCCGGCTGCGCCAGAGTCACCGCGGGTGGAGCGACCAACGTCGGACCGAAGGCAACCGCGCCGACGGTCGCCAACGCCACACCCGGCACCAGCAGCGGACGAATTGAAACGCTGACCATTTTTCCTCCTGAAGACGTTCAGTGATGGAGCCATGATGGCATCAGATCCTTGCGTTTGCAAAGACTATAAAGGTTCGATCACGCCTTCGTTGCAGCTTGAGCGCGGCTCTTGCTTTTTGCGCCAGTGACAGGCCCTAGGGTCTAGGCCATGGATTCGACTGACCGCCTCTACTTCCGGCAGCTGCTCTCCGGCCGCGACTTCGCCGCCGACGATCCCATCGCGGCGCAGATGCGCAATTTCGCCTACCTCATCGGTGACCGGGAGACCGGCGAGGCGGTGATGGTCGACCCGGCTTACGCTGCCGGCGACCTGCTCGACACCCTCGAGACCGACGATATGACGCTGTCCGGGGTCCTGGTGACTCACCATCACCCCGACCACGTCGGCGGCTCGATGATGGGCTTCGAGCTCAAAGGCCTGGCCGAACTCCTGGAGCGGGTGAGTGTGCCGGTTCACGTCAATACCCATGAGGCGCAATGGGTTTCACGGGTTACCGGTATCCCGATGAGCGATCTGACCGCGCATGAACACGGCGACAGAGTCAGTATCGGCGCGATCGACGTCGAGTTGCTGCACACCCCGGGCCATACCCCGGGTAGCCAGTGTTTCCTCCTCGATGGCCGCCTGGTCGCCGGGGACACTCTGTTCCTCGACGGGTGCGGCCGCACCGACTTCCCCGGCGGCGATGTCGACGAGATGTTCCGCAGCCTGCAGAAGCTGGCCACGTTGTCAGGAGACCCGACGGTGTTCCCGGGCCACTGGTACTCCACCGAGCCCAGCGCCAGCCTCTCGGACGTCAGGAACAACAATTACGTCTACAAGGTGTCCAACCTGGAGCAGTGGCGCTCGTTGATGAGCGGCTAAGGCTCGGTAACGTCATCGACCACCAGGAACCGTAAGGAGAATTCATGAGCGTCAGCTATCGGCGGGACGAGTCGATCGCGGTGATCACGATGGACGATGGCAAGGTCAATGCACTCGGACCGGACATGCTGGCTGAGATCAATAAGGCACTCGACCAGGCTGAGGCTGATGATGCCGGCGCGGTGGTGATCGCCGGTAACAACCGAGTGTTCAGCGCCGGGTTCCAATTGAAGATATTCCAGTCCGGCGACCTGGAGGCTTCCATCGGCATGCTCAAGAGCGGCTTCGAACTGTCCCATCGGTTGCTGTCGTTCCGCAAACCGGTCGTGGCGGCCATTACCGGGCACGCGATTGCCATGGGATCGTTTCTGGCCTGCAGCACCGATCATCGAATTGCCGCTCCGGGCTACAACTTTCAGGCCAACGAAGTCGCGATCGGGATGGTGCTGCCGTATGCCGCACTGGAGGTGATGAAGCTTCGGCTCACCCGCTCGGCCTACCAGCAGTCCGCAGGGCTGGCTCGTACGTATTTCGGGGAGACAGCGCTGGCGGCCGGCTGGATCGACGAGATCGTGATGCCGGAGGTGGTACTTGAACGAGCCGAGCAGGCCGCCCGCGACTTCGCGACCACCCTCAACGCCGGCGCCCATCACGCCTGCAAGCTGCGGGCTCGCAAGGAGTCGTTGGACGCCATCCAGGCCGGCATCGACAACATGCGCGACGAGTTCAAACTCTGATCGCCGAACCGGCGCCGGCAGGGCGGTTCGCCGACCGGGTCGCGATCGTGACCGGTGCCGGGGCGTCCGACGGGATCGGCGCCGCAGTGGCCCGCCAACTCGTCGGCGAGGGCGCGCGCGTGGTGTTGGGCGCGACGACGGATCGGATCCATGACCGGGTGGCCGAACTCGGCGAGAACGCCATGGGCGTGGTCGGCGACCTGACCGTCGAAGGTTCCGCCGAGGCGTTGGTTCATGCGGCCGTGGGACGCTGGGGCAGGTTGGACATTCTCGTCAACAATGCCGGAATGACGTCGGTGGCTTCCGGTTGGGATGTCGACGCCGACGTCGTATCGCTGTCGCTGGCGGACTGGGATTCGGCGATCGCCCGCAACATGACGACCGCGTTCCTGATGTGCCGGGCGGCGGTTCCGGTGATGACCGCAGCCGGGTACGGTCGCATCGTCTCGGTCGGATCCACCACGGGCACCGTGAACGCGATGCCCGGGCAGTCGACCTACACCGCCGCCAAAGCCGGTCTGGTGGGACTCAGCCGCGCGCTGGCACTGGAAGTGATCAGCAGTGGCATCACAGTCAATGTGGTCGCCCCGGGTTATGTGGCAACCGGCTCACAACTTGAGTTCGAGGCGGCGGCGGCTGCTGCCGGGCCGATCGGCCGCAGTGGAACTCCGGCTGAGATCGCCTCGTGCGTAACGTTTTTGGCTCATGAATCTGCGTCGTTCGTCACCGGTGCGGTACTGGTGGCCGATGGCGGGCACGGTCTGCCGGAGACCTGGCCGCGGCCGTAGGTTCAGGAGTCCGCGAGGATCCAGGTTCGGGCCTGCTCGGACTCACCGGCCGGGAAGTGCTTGACCTCCGCGGAGATGAAGTGCGACGTGATGTGCTGCGCGACGTCCCCGAGTGGAGAGTCGGTGACCATCGCGATCTTCTTCACGTGCCGGTGGTGATCGCGAATGAACCGCAGGTGGTTGACCAACGCCCCGAAGCTGTCCCAGCCCGGGAAGTGCGGTGCGGCGATGATGAGCCCCGCCAGGTCGCCATGCTGCTCAATCTGGGGGTCCAGCGCTTGGGCAACCTCGATGAAATCGTTTTTCTCCAAGGTGGATTCCGGCCGCAGTGTGAGGATGGATGTCGCGGTGTCGAGGTGGTAATCAATCATGGGTCCATCCTGGGTGCATCGCCACGGCGCGGCCAGAGGCCAAGGTCACTCAGCGGCCGCCAAAGCCCGGGAGCTAGGGACCCGGCGCGGGAATCGTTACGGCGGTGGTCGGCACCGGCGGGGGCGGTGTCGCGTCCTTGGGTGTCAACGCGCTGCCTTTGATCCAGTCACCCCATGGGATCGTCCAGTCACCGTTCTGATTGAGCGCAAGCGGCGGGCCGCCGGTGAATCGGATCTCGACGACATCGCCGGGCTGGACGAAGTCGAAGAACCACTTGGCGTTCTCACCACTGAGGTTCAGGCAGCCATGCGAAAGGTTGGTATTTCCCTGGGCCCAGACGGTGTCATCAAGCTGATGCAGATAGATGCCGTCCAGGCTGATGCGGGTGGCGAAGCCAATCTTGCGCTTGTACCCGAACGCAGAGTTGTTTGGCAGTCCGTAGGTGGCGGAGTCCATGGTGACGACCTCGCCCTTGTCGATCACGGTGTACACGCCCGGCGGAGTCCACCACGAGAACGTCTTGCCCGCGACCACCGCGGTACCGCCGCGGCCCATCGAGGTGGGCATGGTGCGCACCAATCGGCCATTGTCGAACACACTCACCTGCTTGGTGATGTCGTTGGCAATCGCGACATGCGCATCGCCGATAGTGAAGGTGTTCTTGGCATCAGCCTGGCCGTAAAGCCCGTCGCCAAGCTTGAGCCCAAACATGTTGAGCGCCACAGATACCGTGGTTCCGGGCGTGTAGTAGTGCTCGGGACGCCAGTGCGCCACATAATCGTCCACCCAGAACCACGAACCCTTCACCGGCGGACTGGTGGTGACAATCATGTTCTTCTCGGCCAGCACCTTGTCGGTGATGGCCTCATCGAAGTGAGCGGCGATCACGGTGCCGATGCCGTACTTCTGCTCCTCGTGAATGGCGAAGCCACCCTGCACCTCGAGGTAGGGAATCGCATAGTTATACGGCGACAGGGTGGTGAAATTGATGGTGCGCGACAGCGGCACCCCGCTGTTGCCCTTGCTGTTGACCGTCATCGTGTAACCGCGGGCGAAATTCAGCCGTTGCGTCGGCGCCCACGACGTGCGATCCGGGGAGATTTCACCCTCCACGACGTTGCCCCAGTCATCCGAGAGGACGACATCGGTGATCTTGCCGTCGACGACGTTGGCGGCGGGCGTGGTCAGCGGGTTGACATCCTCGGCGCCGTCGAACGGGGCCAGGCCGAGTAGCGGTGGCTGCGGGGTGGCCGGCGGCAACTGTGCCTGGGCAGTCGCGGTGACGGTCTTGCATCCGCCCTGGCAACCCGGCAGCCCTGCGACGTCGCTGACCAACACCGCCGCCAGCAACGTCACGAAGACGAGGCTCGCAGCGCGGGCGCGGCGGGGGAAACTCACCGTTTTACTCCAAGGCAGGTGTCGAAGGGTCAGTTGTCACCGTTGACGGAAAAATCATAGACGCAAACGACCCCCGAACCACACCTGGCCGGTTGCTCCACGGGGCGCCCGGGCAATAGTGCCAGACTGACGCCCATGACCGAACCCGGTGCGGCCCGCGTGGCGGTGTATCTCGACTTCGACAACATCGTGTTATCGCGCTACGACCAGGTGCACGGGCGAAACTCGTTTCAGCGCGATAAGGCAAAAGGCCTGGAGGCCGCCAACCTGACCCGGGCGATCGTCGACGTGGGCGCGGTCCTGGATTTCGCGTCATCCTTCGGCACCCTGGTGCTCACCCGCGCATACGCCGACTGGTCGGCGGTGATCAACGCCGGGTACCGCGGGCAGCTGGTGGGCCGGGCGGTGGACTTGGTGCAGCTGTTTCCGGCGGCCGCCTACGGCAAGAATGCCGCTGATATCCGGCTGGCGGTGGATGCGGTGGAGGACATGTTCCGGCTCCCCGACCTGACGCACGTGGTGATCGTGGCCGGCGACTCTGACTACATCCCGCTGGCGCAGCGGTGCAAGCGACTCGGTCGCTACGTGGTGGGCATCGGAGTGGCAGGGTCTTCGAGTAAGTCACTTGCCGCGGCCTGCGACGAGTTCGTCATCTACGACGCGCTCCCGGGCGTTCCGGCCGTAGCGCCTGCTCCCGCCGAGGGCGAAGGATCCAAGGCCCGCACCCGCAAGGCCAAGCCGGCCGAACCCGATGAGTCCGACGAGACTGAGACACCCGATCCCCAGGCCGCTGCCACCGCACTACTCAAGCGTGCCCTGCAGATCGGCCTGGAGAAGGATGATGCCGAGTGGTTGCACAACTCGGCGGTCAAGGCCCAGATGAAACGGATGGACCCGTCGTTCTCCGAGAAGTCTCTGGGGTTTAAGTCCTTCAGCGATTTTCTGCGCTCCCGTACCGACACGGTGGAGCTCGATGAGACCTCGACGACCAGGTTGGTGAAACTGCGCTAGTCGCTGATCCCCAGCCGACGCACCAGATCCGGTCCGCCCACCTCGGCGATGAACGCCGGGGCCGCACACACCACAAGTTGGTCGCGCGCCCGGGACAGCCCGACATACAACCGTTCCCGTGAGCGTTGGAAGGCAGCCTTGTCGTTGACGACCAGAACCACGGCCCGTCGCTCAAGGCCCTTGAAGCCGAGAACGTGTCCGTAGAAAACCTGCTCGGCATCCCAGAAGCTGTCCCAGTAGGCCGTATTGCCCTGCCCTTGGCGGGCGATCTGTTCGGGGTGGCGGCTGCCGGTGGTCAGCAGTGCGACGTCCTCAGGCCGCCAGCCTTCGGCCAGGAGCGCCTCGATCTGATCATCGCCGACATCGAAAGCATCTTCGGGCGTGCAGGACACGAAGCGGACGTCGGGGCCGTTGGCGCCGAGGAAGCGCATCGGGTG
Organism: Mycobacteriaceae bacterium; assembly: GCA_037138615.1. GTDB lineage: Bacteria > Actinomycetota > Actinomycetes > Mycobacteriales > Mycobacteriaceae > Mycobacterium. The sequence goes on from JBAXIA010000003.1 coordinate 17,008, forward strand.
GTCGACCAGTGGCTCGAAGGCCTTGGCGATCTGGCGGGTGTTGCGGATGTTCTGCTCGAGGATCAGCGGCACCAGTGGCACCGGCGGGGTGCCCTTGCGGTCGAAAACGCGCTGGCCCTCATCGCTGAACAGGTAGACCCCGCCGGTGTCCGGATCGCGTAGCGCGGCCAGGATCGGTTCCCACCAGCTGTCCGCGAAGTCCTGGGCCTCATCGATGACGATCGAATCGAACCGGTGACCGTCGGGCAGGTTGCTCGCCAGTTCCAGCATTTGCGTGGGCAGGTCACGTTCGAAGAACTGTTCGGCGGCAGCGGTTCGCTCAGATTCATCTGGCCCCTCGGCGGCGCCCCAGGCGATACCAAGGTCGTGGAACTCCCCGACATACCCGGGCCGCTGGCGTCGGTTCCATCCCGAGGTGATGCGTTTAAGAAACGATGCCAGCCCGTGGGAGTAACAGATGAGCGCGACCCGCTGGCCGGAGTTGGCCAGTCGGCGGGCCTGCTCGAGCGCCATGAAGGTCTTGCCACTGCCTGCACCGCCCCGGACCTCGACGCGGGTGAGCAGTTTGATCGCATCGAGGATGATCGCCTGTTGGTCGGTCAGAATGTTGGCAGCGTCTTCGTTCTCCAACGCGCGGGCGACGACGTCGCGTTGTGGCAGACCGCGCCCATCCAAAGCCGTCTGAAGTTCCTCGATTCCCTTGACACTCAGTAGCGGCAGTTCAGTCTTCTGGTTGAGGGCGATATCGCGGATGCGCCCCACCACGGTCGGGAAGTCATCGCGGTCGATGACCATCCAGCGCGGACAGTCCGGCAGCGCGAAGTCTTCAGAGAACTGGCTATTCGGTAGGACGACCACGTGGTTCCACCGCATCCGGCCCTGGGTCCAGCGGGGATCCTTCTCGATGAAATCCCGCAACGCGTAGCGGGCTTGACGCACCTGACGAACCGGGTCGATGGTCTTGACCTGACCACTGCGCAGATGTTGCAGCCACTTCTGGCCGTTGTGGGTGACCTCGCCGCCCTTGACCTCAACGCAGACGATGCCCGCACCTTCGATGGCGACAAGGAAGTCGATCTCGTGATCCTTGAGGTGATCGGTGACCCGCTGGCCGGCAATCACGAGATCGCCGTCGCCGAGCTGCTCGGTCAGCACAGTCCAGACACGCCGCTCGGTGTCATTGGCCAAGCGAGGGTCATCAGGCAGCGTGATGGCCATTTCGACCCCTCCCCTGTGCATGGCTGCTCACTGCGGTGAATCGTAAGGCCGCTCCCACCCTGTACAGTGGGAAGTCAGGAGTCGTCTCGCCCTCGGTGGCGACATCGGGTTTCAATCCACCATCTGGATTCACTCGAACGATTTCCCTCCCCGGCAATACGTTTGCGGCCGGGCCTGAAGATGAAGGAAACCCATGGAAAACAGTCTGTTCTCCCACCCCGTGGAAGCCGAGAACGCTGCACACACCAATGAGCACACCGCCGAACACTCCTCGGAGCCAGTCCAGAATCCGGTGTTCTCCGACAAGGACAAATAACTTTTGACGTTGCTGCACAACGATTTTCAATCGAGTGCTAATCACGCAGGTTTACCGTGCTACGCTGGGGTGGGGCGCCCGATTTAGGCGTTCTTTCGATTGAATGAGAGAAGTAAAGAATGGCACAGGGAACTGTGAAATGGTTCAACAGCGAAAAGGGCTTCGGCTTCATCGCACCCGATGGTGGGGCTGAGGACGTTTTCGTCCACTTCTCCGAAATCTCCGGAAGCGGCTACCGGTCGCTGGAGGAGAACCAGCGGGTCACCTTCGACATCGGCCAGGGTGCCAAGGGCCCCCAGGCTCTCGCGGTTCGCCCCGAGTAGCAAAAGCCAGTAACTAGGTGGGTCGGCAGGGAAACCTGCCGGCCCACTTTTTATTTGGCGGGGTTTAGCGGGGTAGCGAAAACGGTTGAGAGAATTCGCCTTTCGTGATCAACGCAGATGCGACTAGTCTGACTACATCGGGGGGCTTTCGCGCACGACCGTCGAGGTTTGTGTCACCCCCGAATGATTCCGGCGGGTTCATCCGGCCGTAGACGGGAGCGTCTGATGACGCCTACACACTCTCGCGCAAGCGCCGGATGGCACCAACCCGCCCCCGCGCACACTCCACGACTACGCCTCAAGCCCAAGGGCTCCCACGCGAACGCCCCCACCGGTTTCGTCGACGGTGCCTGGTGGCCGGCCGGTGATGATCTACTCGCCGAACTTCCGGATCTGCTGGCCGTACTCTCGGTGCGACTGGGCCCCATCAGCCATGTGACCTATCAGATGGGCGAGTGGGCCAAAGCCCCGGTCAAGACCGTTATCGGCGGCCGGGTGGTCCGCCTTGCGGGCTACCGCCGCCAGCCCCGCAACACCGTCGAGGTTCTCGGTCTCGGCGGAACCAGCGTTGTGCTTCTGGTGGTGCCGGCCGACACCGAGGAGGATCAGGCGCACGACAGCATGATGGCCGCGGCGACACCCGAGGACTCATCGACCACGGATGGCCTGCTGGTGGCTGCTCACCGCTGAGGTCAGGGGTCCTGCCGAAGCGCGGAGGGCTAATCTACCGTCGTGACTGAACCGGCACACGATTCGGCAACGCGCCCTTCGGACGTGCCCGCTCTCATCGTGGCATTTCTGTTAATCATCGGGTTTACCTTCAGCGACGACGCCGTCGATTTCTTCCTCGACGTGACCGGACAACCGGATTTCGCAGCCAAAGGTTGGCTGGTGTTGGCCGTGGACTGCCTCCTGGTGGCCGGCACCGGCGCCCTGAAGTGGCGCATCACGGGCGGTGACAGCAATCTCACGACGTTCCTGCCGAGGCTGTTCAGCGGATGGTGGGCGGCGGGGGCGGTGCTTGTCGTCGCCGTCAATCTGATCCTGATCGCGACCGAAGAGCAGCTAGCGGGTCTCGGGGATGTTGCATCGGTATGGATCAACCTGCTGGCTTCACTGGTCTTCACCGCCGCTATGACCCTGTTGCTGCTGTCGGCTCTCAGTGATGGATCGGAGTCACGTAGCTGGGTGGTGCCGCTTGTCATCGGAACCCTCGCCGTCGACATCGCTTCCGGGCTGTGGGCGCCGGTGATCGACATCAACGAGAACTGCGCGAGCGACGTTTCAGCCCAATACTTCTCCGACGTGGCAAACACTCTCGTGGTGATATTGCTGGCCCTCGGCGTCGAGATGAGCTACGTTCGCCGATCCGCCACCGCCCTTGATGCCGGCCGTCGGGTGGCACCAGTTTTCACCGTGCTCATGTTGGGCATCGGCTTGGCCTTGTCGTTGAGTATGCAGGTGTCGGCCGGTACACAGCGCTGCGGTCTCGGCGCAGTCTGGCTCCAGTACTTCTCATTCGTCGTCTCAGTGCAGGCGGTGGCGATCGGTTTGGCGACACTGATGTGGCTCATGGTGGCTGACGCGGTCGATGGCTAGCTTTCATCTGCGCAGCGAAAACGACTTCTCGAACAGATAGTGGAAGACCATCCACTCGTTGCCGTCGCGATACCCGAAGACCTCCGAGCAGAACAGCAGGAACATCCGCCAGCGCTCCAGCGCCACCGAGGCCGATGTCGGGCCGCCCTCCAGTGCCCGCAGACACTCTTCCCTGTTGGCGTCCAGGCGTTCCAGCCACGCGTCCAGGGTGCGGGTGTACTGACGTCCGTTGACATCCCACACGTGGGTTTGTTTCAAATCGGCCGGCAGGAAGTTCTCGAACAGATCCCGGCTGGGCATGGTGCCGCCGGCGAAGAAGTACTTACCCATCCAGTCCGTGGTTTTGAAGTCGTAGGCGAAACGCCGGTTACCCAGGATCTGCACCATCATTCGACCATCGGGTCGCAGCCATGAGCTCACCTTCGCCAGCACCATGTCGTAGTTCTTCATGTGCTCGAGCATCTCGCAGGACACGATCACGTCGAAGCGCTCGCGGAACTCCGGATCGTCGAAGGAGCTGGCGTCGGCTTTGACACAGTCGAACCGACCGTCGTGCTTGGAGTTCTTCGACGCGATGTACTCCTGCTGGGTGGCGCTGTTGGACAGGAACGTGACGTGCACGCCGTCGTAGTTCTCCAGCACGTAGCTACCGTGGGAACCCCAGCCGCAGCCGAGATCAAGAAGTCGGATGGCCTTCTTGTCTTTGATCAGCTCGCCGAGATTGAGTCGCTCTTCGAGGAACGTGTGCAACATCGCGACTTCGGCATCGGCAAGGCCGGTGGAGTCTTGTGGGAACAAACAGCACGAGTACTTCAGATATGGCCCCAGGACAAGATGGAAAAATCGGGTGGGCACCTCGTAGTGCTGAATATTCGCGTCATCCTGGTTCAGCGCCCCGGCACTGGCCCGCAACTTCTCGAAGTACTTCTTCTTGTAGAAGGCCTGCTTCTCAGTATCGCCGCCACACTCGAAGGTCCGGACCCACTGTGCACACATGATGCGCACCAGGGCGCGCATGACCGCGTCAGGCAGCAGGCCACGTTCTTTGAGGGCGAGGATGGTGTTGAAGAGACGGTCCACAACGGCGATCGTTTCACATCCAGGGAGCCGTTTTCGCGACCTGAAAGCATTTGTGGCAGGTACAGGATTCGAACCTGTGTAGGCGTTAGCCGACGGATTTACAGTCCGCTCCCATTGGCCGCTCGGGCAACCTGCCTGGAAACACCTCGCCGAACAGACCCGGCATGATGCGTCTAGCAGGGTACAACGAGAATGTACTCAAGGCACAAACCGGCCGATAACCACTAGGAGGGCACCCACAGTGGCGGATTCGTCGTTCGACATCGTCAGCAAGGTTGATCGCCAGGAGGTCGACAACGCCCTGAACCAGGCAGCCAAGGAGTTGAGCACCAGGTTCGACTTCCGCGGCACCGACACCACCATCGAGTGGAAGGGCGAGGAGGCCATCGAGATCGTTTCCTCCACCGAGGAGCGAGCCAAGGCCGCCGTCGACGTGTTCAAGGAGAAGTTGGTCCGCCGGGACATCTCGATGAAGGCATTCGAGGCCGGCGACCCGCAGGCGTCGGGGAAGACCTACAGGGTCAGCGGCACCCTCAAGCAGGGAATCAGCAGCGAGAACGCCAAGAAGGTCACGAAGTTGATCCGCGATGAGGGCCCCAAGGGTGTCAAGGCCCAGATCCAGGGCGAGGAGATCCGGGTCAGCTCCAAGAAGCGTGACGACCTTCAAGAGGTCATCGCTCTGCTCAAGGGCGCCGACCTGGAGGTCGCTCTGCAATTCGTCAACTACCGCTGACCGCTGGCCGACCGGCCCGGGCACTGCCTAAAGTGGTGCCATGACCGTCACCCCGCACGAAGGCACCCGCCCCGCCGAGTCCGACGGCGACATCCTCGACGTCGTGATCATCGGCGCCGGCATCTCCGGAATCGGTGCCGCGTACCACCTCGGCCAGCGTGAACGCACCACCCGCTACGTCGTCCTTGAGCGCCGCGACCGAATCGGCGGTACCTGGGACCTGTTCCGCTATCCGGGGGTGCGCTCGGACTCATCCATCTTCACCCTGAGCTGGCCGTGGGAACCGTGGGCGGGCAAGGAGTACGTCGCCGACGGTGACGTCATCCGCGACTACATGGAGGACGCCGCTCGCAAGCACGGCATCTATCCGCACATCCGCTTCGATACCGAGGTGCACTCGGCTGACTGGGATTCCGCCACCGATACCTGGACCTTGCACGTCAGCGACAACGGTCAGTCCAGGACCTACCGCAGCCGTTTCGTGTTCTTCGGCTCGGGCTACTACAACTACGACGATCCCTACACCCCGCAATTCCCCGGCATCGAGAACTTCACCGGTACCGTCATTCACCCGCAGCACTGGCCGGAGGATCTGAACTACACGGGCAAGAAGATCGTCGTCATCGGCAGTGGTGCCACCGCGGTTTCAATGGTTCCGGCTCTGGCTCGCAAGGCCGCACACGTGACCATGCTGCAGCGCTCGCCGGGGTATTTGTTCGCCATGCCGCGGGTCAATCGGTTCTACAACGTTTTACGCTCTGTGATGCCAAAGAAAGCCTCGTACAACATTATTCGCACAATCGCCCTTGTTTTCGAGAAGGTGCTCTGGGTACTCGCCCGCACATTCCCGAACGGGATACGCAAGTTCGTCCGCTGGCAGAACGTCAGTCGCCTACCGAAGGGCTATCCGGTTGACGTCGACTTCAAGCCGAGTTACAACCCATGGGATGAGCGGATGTGCCTGGTCGCCGATGGTGACGTCTTCGAGGAAATCAGCAAGGGCCGCCTTGAGGTGGTCACCGATCACATCGACCACTTCGATACCGGCGGCATCGCATGTAAGTCCGGCCGGCACCTCGACGCAGATATCATCGTCACCGCCACTGGATTGCAACTCCAAGCTCTCGGTGGCGTTCGGGTCAGCGTGGACGGCACCGAAGTCAAGCCGCAGGAACGCTTCTCCTACAAAGCCCACATGCTCGACGACGTACCAAACCTATTCTGGTGCATCGGCTATACCAACGCCTCATGGACGCTGCGCGCCGATATGACGGCACGCGCGACGGCGAAGCTGCTCGACTACCTGGACACCCACGGCTATACCCACGCCTACCCGCACCTGGGCGGTAGCCCGATCGCCGAGAAGCCCACCTGGGACCTGCAGGCCGGTTATGTCCAGCGAAGCCCGCACGCGCTACCCAAGTCCGGCGCCAAACGGCCATGGGTGGTGCGCCAGGACTTCCTCGCCGATGCCATCGACTTCCGCTTCCTGGACAAAATCGACGAGGACATGGTGTTCGGGACTGTCTCGGTGCCCAAGCAGCTTGTCGGGTAACCGCGGTTTCCAGAACACCCGGTAATCACACGCCTGCGGTATTACGTTGATCGCCATGACTTCTGATCGTCGTGAACCTCAGGTCGTCGTGCTGGGTGGTGGGTCCTGGGGCACCACCGTCGCCTCCATTTGCGCTCGGCGCGGGCCGACGGTGCAGTGGGTGCGCTCCGCGGAGACCGCCGAGGACATCAACAAAAACCATCGCAACTCCGCCTACCTCGGCGATGATGTCGAACTGCCGGAAACCCTGCGCGCCACCAACGATTTCGCCGAGGCCGCACACTGCGCTGACGTCATCGTCATGGGTGTTCCTTCGCACGGGTTCCGCGGCGTGCTGGGCGAGCTCAGCAAGGAACTGCGCCCGTGGGTGCCCGTCGTGAGCCTGGTCAAAGGTCTTGAGCAGGGCACCAATATGCGGATGAGCCAGATCGTCGAGGAGGTGCTGCCAGGACATCCGGCGGGAATCCTGGCCGGACCGAATATCGCCAAGGAGGTCGCCGAGGGCTACGCGGCCGCCGCGGTGCTGGCAATGCCCGACCGCAACCTGGCGGCGAATCTCGCAAGTATGTTTCGCACCAAGCGATTTCGGACCTACACCACCGACGACGTCGTTGGTGTCGAGATCGCCGGCGCACTGAAGAATGTTTATGCGATCGCCGTCGGAATGGGCTACTCGCTCGGAATCGGCGAGAACACCCGCGCCATGGTGATGACGCGCGCGGTGCGCGAGATGTCCAAACTCGGCGAGGCGATGGGTGGCCAGCGCGACACTTTCTCCGGCCTGGCCGGGATGGGTGATCTGATCGTCACCTGCACGTCCCAGCGCAGCCGCAACCGCAGCGTCGGCGAGGCACTGGGCTCAGGCAAACCCATCGCCGAGATCCTGGCGGGCATGACCCAGGTCGCCGAGGGCGTCAAGGCCGCCAGCGTGATCATGGAGTTCGCCGAGAAGTACGGCATCAACATGCCGATCGCCCGCGAAGTCGACGCGGTGATCAATCACGGCTCCTCCGTCGAGCAGGCCTACCAGGGTCTGATGGCCGAAAAACCCGGCCACGAGGTCGACGGGACGCGCTTCTAACCGGGCGGCATCCCAGGAAGGTAGGGATTACTGCCTTCCGGACGATCCAGCATCGGATTGACGTCATTGATATAGGTGCCGGCCGGGCTGACGACGAAGCCCACCTGATCGTGGCTGTTGACGCAGGCCACCGCCCCGGTTCCATCCACCCCGCAGCTGATCTCCCGGAAGCTCAGCCGGGTGTTCGGCGGCAACGCCTTGACCTCACCGACCGCGCTGAAAATGGGTTGGCCCGTGCTGGCGAAGGAGGGCGGCCCGACCGGGCCGGCGCTGACCAGGTTGGCGCCCTCCGGCGCACCGGGCAACGCGCCACTGCATCCATAGCCCCCGCTGGTCTTGTTGATTACGCAGGTGACGCCGGCGGGCCCGGCGAAGGCGTACCAGTTCCCGCCCATCACCGAGTAGGCGACCGGGCTTATCGGCGCATAGGCATTGACAGTGGGAAGCGGCGGCGGCACGGGCGCCGGATCGGGATCGGCCCAGGCTAGGGCCGCACTGGCCACTACAGCCACTACCGTCCCAGTCACACCAAAAGCAATCCTCGGCAACATCACAACACCGTACCGAACCAACATCGGCAGGACCCCTGTGTTCAAAACTGCTGCGGATGCTCTAACATAAGAGTTACCTTCGTAGAACCTGAGAATCGGAAAGGCCGTTAGTCCCATGGGTCGGCTCACCAACCACGCGTTGCGCGCAGGCGTATCTGCTGTGGGCGTTGCCGCCGGACTGATGGCCCTAGCCTCGACCTCGCAAACACCCGACGGGTTCACCCGGGCCAGCTTCGATGGGCCCCTCGACATCTTCGGCAACTCGGCTCCTGAACACCAGGGCGACGTACTGGCCATCGGTAACGGAGCCGGTGACGCGAGCGAGCTCGCCGCAATCCTGAACGGCCCCCTGCCCGCAGGCAGCCCGAACTCCCCCTTCCAGGAAGCCTTCGCGGCAGGGGCCGGCCCGAATAGCCTTGAGGTCAGCGCTATTCCGCCCGCTGTTGCGGCGTTCGGCGCGACCACCTCCAAGCAGGCACTCTCCACAATGCCGTCCAAACCTGTCGTCGATGCTCAGGGCCGAGTGGACTGCACCGGCTCAGTGAGCTGTCTGACCGACCCCACCACCAATGTGACGACGGTGACGTATCCCGATGGCGTCGTGGCATTGGTTCAGCAGATCAACGATATGACGGTGGTCGCCTACAAGACGGTGACCGAGTCGCTTAAGAACGACATCCAGGCATTGCTGCCCAACCAGGCTTCTCATTCCCCGCTAACTGCGGCCACGATGCCCGCCACTGCAGCCCCGGTGCCCGCCGCCGCCCAGTCGCCGGAGATATCAGCCCAGGTCATCGACCCGGGACCGTCTGTTGCGCCGGTCGCACCGGACATCAGCGCGAGCACCATCCGGCCGAGGGTCGTCGTCACCCCGTCGCCCCAGGACCTCAACCCCGGGCAAAACGGCCAATCGCCCCGGCCCGGCAGTATCACCATTCCCGCCGTGAAGCCAACCAGTCCGATTGACGTGGTCAAGGATGCCTTGAGCTCCGTCGTGAATGCCGTGACCGGTCACCATTCGGCCTCCCAGACGGCGAACGAGACTGACCCGACACCGGATCCGCCAGGCCATCGAAGCGCCCGAGGCGGCGGTCGGTAGTTAACCGCCGGCCATCTTCTCCAGCCGTGCGATCCGGTCTTGGATCGGTGGATGCGTCGAAAACATTTTGCTCATACGCTCCCCCGACCGGAACGGGCTGGCAATCATCAGATGCGCCTGGTCCGCCAGCTGCGGGCTCGGCGGCAACGGAGCCCGTTCCACGCCGCCGCTGATCTTGCGCAAGGCCGACGCCAGCGCCAACGGGTCGCCGGAAAGCTCAGCACCGGATTCATCGGCCTGGTACTCCCTGGAACGTGACACCGCCATCTTGATTACCCCCGCAGCCATCGGCGCCAACAGCGAAACCAGCAGCAGTGCAAGCGGATTCGCCCCACCCTGCCTGCCCCCGCCCCGTGCGCCCGTGAACATCGCCATCTGCGCCATGCCGGTGACCACCGACGCCAACGCGCCGGCGACACACGAAATCAGAATGTCCCGGTTGTAGACATGGGAAAGCTCATGGCCAAGCACCGCACGCAGCTCACGCTCGTCGAGCAGTTGCAGGATGCCGGTCGTGCAGCACACCGCAGCATTGCGCGGATTGCGGCCGGTGGCAAACGCGTTCGGGCTGGCCGTGTCACTGATGAAAAGCTTCGGCATGGGCTGGTGCGCAGCGGTGGACAACTCACGCACCATCGCGTAAATCTGCGGGGCCTGAACTTCGGTGATCGGCTGGGCTTTCATGGCCTTCAACGCCAGCTTGTCACTGTTGAAATAGACGTAGATGTTCATGCCGACAGCCATCAGTACCGACAGTCCCAGCACGGACTTGTTGTTGAACAGCGAGCCGATGAAGACGATCAACGCGGACATTCCGACGAGCAGCACAAACGTTTTCATCCGGTTGGCGGTGGGATGCCAGGTCATCTCAATTCCTCCTGCGAACGGGTCTTCCACGGAGAGTAATGCCTCGTTACAGCAAACAGGTCCCCGAGGGGTTAACCATGCCTATCAACCGTGTCTGTTGACCGTGTAGTCCACCAGCGAAGCCAATGCGCGCCGTCCCGGCACATCCGGAAGTCCGGCCAACTCAGCTCGGGCCTGCGCGGCGTACTGCTGCACGGTGTCCTTCGCCGCGGAGATCCCGCCCGAGGCCCGCAGTAGCGCCAGGGCCTCGGCAAGGGTCTCGTCATCGGTTACCGGCCCCTTGAGGATCTCCCGCAACCGGTCGGCAGCCGGGCCGGTCTCCTCCAGTGCGTAGAGCACCGGCAGGGTGTGCACGCCCTCACGTAGGTCCGTCCCGGGCAGCTTGCCCGACTCGTCGGGGTCGCTTTCGATGTCGATGATGTCGTCGGAGATCTGGAACACCGTGCCGACGATCCCGCCGATGCGGCCCAGCCGCTCGATCTGATCATCGTTGGCACCGGAGAATGTTGCGCCGAACTGGCCGGAGGCTGCGATGAGGCAGGCGGTCTTCTCGGCAATTACCTTGAGATAGTGCGAGACGGCATCGTCGGCTTCAGCTGCGCCTTTGGTCTCACGCATCTGGCCGGTCACCAGGAGTGCGAAGGTCTCGGCGATCAGGCGTACCGCGTCGGGGCCGAGTCGCGACACCAGCCGCGAGGCTGTCGCGAACAGATAGTCACCGGCCAGGATCGCGATGTTATTGCCCCAGCGGGCGTTGGCCGACGGCGCACCGCGTCGCATCTGCGCCTCGTCCATGACGTCATCGTGGTAGAGCGTGGCCAGGTGCACCAGTTCGATCACCGCGCCGGCGACGGTGACCTGCCACGCGTCCGGTTCAGGACCGATCTGAGCTGACAGCACGGTGAACAACGGACGAAACCGCTTGCCACCCGCCTCGAACAGGTGCAGCACGGCCTCGGTCATCAGCTCGTCGCCGCTGCGCAGTTCGGTGGAAATCATCTCCTCGATGCGGGCGACGCCATCCCGGACGGCTTGAGCGAAGGCCGGGTCGCCGAAATCCACGCCCGCCACCACAGTCGCCGGTGTCCTCACCCTGCCAACATACTGTGAAGTATGCGCGCAGCATCATCTGAGGTCCGGGCCGAGGTCGTCGTGGTCGGTGCCGGACCGTCCGGTTCTGCCGCCGCGGCATGGGCGGCCCGCGGCGGCCGGCAGGTGCTGGTTATCGACTCTGCCGAGTTTCCGCGGGACAAGGCCTGCGGTGACGGGCTTACCCCGCGGGCGGTCGCCGAACTGCAACACCTGGGGCTGAGCGACTGGCTGGATGGCCGAATCCGCCATCATGGTCTGCGGCTGGCCGGCTTCGGCGCCGAGGTGGAGGTGCCCTGGCCGGGTCCGTCGTTCCCACCCACCAGCAGCGCGGTACCGCGTACCGAGCTCGACGACCGCATCCGCACCGTCGCAGCGGAATCCGGTGCATCAATGTTGTTGGGACACAAGTGCGTTGATGTCTCCCGGGATTCCGCAGGCCGGGTTGACGCGGTGGAACTGGCCGATGGGTCCCGGGTTGGCTGCCAGTGGCTGATCGTTGCAGACGGGGTTCGGTCGGCGCTGGGCAGGGCGCTGGGGCGGCAATGGCATCAGCAGACGGTGTACGGGGTGGCTGCGCGGGCCTATCTCACCTCGCCGCGCGCGGACGAACCGTGGATCTCCTCGGATCTGGAATTGAGATCGCCCTCTGGCCAGGTGTTACCCGGGTACGGCTGGATCTTCCCCCTGGGCAACGGTGAAGTGAACCTCGGCGTGGGCGCACTGGCCACCGCCAAGCGGCCCGCCGACGTGGCGTTGCGGCCACTGCTGGCGCACTACGCCGACCTCAAACGTGCGGCGTGGGGTTTCTCCGGCCCGCCACGGGCACAAGCCTCAGCACTGTTGCCGATGGGCGGGGCGGTGTCCGGCGTTGCCGGGCCGAACTGGATGCTGGTGGGCGATGCGGCGGCCTGCGTGAACCCGCTCAACGGCGAGGGCATCGACTACGGGCTGGAGACCGGGCGGATGGCCGCGGAGATGCTGGGCGCGCGTGACATCTCAAGCGCCTGGCCCGCGCTGCTGCAGGCGCACTACGGGCGCGGGTTCTCGGTGGCCCGCCGACTTGGGTTGCTGTTGACACTGCCGCGGTTCCTGCCGATTACCGGTCCGGTGGGGATGCGCTCAGCCCGGCTCATGAATGTCGCAGTGCGAGTGATGGGCAATTTGGTCAGCGATGAGGACGTCGACTGGGTCGCCCGGATATGGCGGACGGCCGGTGCCGGATCACGGCTTGTGGACCAGCGAAAGCCGTTCTGCTAGTTCGGTTTACGCGCCTCGTGTAGGGCGACGATTCCGCCGGTGAGGTTGCGCCAACTTACCTGCGACCAGCCGGCCTGCTCGATGCGGCGGGCCAGGGTCGACTGATCAGGCCAGGCCCGGATGGACTCGGCCAGGTAGACATAGGCCTCCGGATTGCTCGACACCGCGCGGGCCACCCGCGGCAGTGCCTTCATCAGATATTCCTTGTACGCGGTGGCGAACACCGGCACGGCAGGTGTGGAGAATTCGCACACCACCAGCCGCCCGCCAGGTTTGGTCACCCGTGCCATCTCGCGCAGGCCGGCACTTAAGTCGACGACGTTGCGCAGGCCGAAGCTGATCGTGACCGCATCGAACACGCCATCACCGAAGGGCAGGCGGGTGGCATCCGCGCCGACCTTGGGTACTGGGCGCTCTCGGCCGGCGCGCAACATTCCGACCGAGAAGTCCGCAGCAAGACACCACGCCCCGGACTTCGCGAGTTCGACCGTCGATACCGCGGTCCCGGCGGCCAGGTCGAGCACCACATCCTCCGGGCCGACCCGCAGTGCCGCGCGGGTGGCCCGACGCCAGTGGCGATCCCGTCCGGCTGAGAGCAGGGTGTTGGTGACGTCATAGCGGCGTGCGACGGCGTCGAACATCGACGCCACATCACCCGGATCCTTATCCAGCGACGCGCGGCTCATAGGGCTGACGCTACCGGCAGCCGCCGTTCCCATCGCACCAGCCCGGCCAGGATCGCCGCACAGATCAGCCACCCCGCCACCGCCGTCGATGCGGCCGGAATGATCGCCAGTGAGGCATTGCGGTTCTGGACCCGGACCAGATTCGGATTGTCGCGAGAATACTCGACGTAAATCCGCATCCCGGTGGCCAGCTCCGAGGGATACAACACTCCGAGTTCAGGCCGATAGGTGACCCGGTCCGGCGTAACGAACTCAACCGTCGACCGCCGAGGGCCCGCGGAGAGCACCTCGGCCTCGGCAACTCCCATATGTCGTTCGATCTGGCGGTCGTTGCGCCATGCCCCGGCGACGAGTAGCACAGCCTGCAGAGCGATGATGCCGGCGAAAATCCACACGCCGGTCTTTGCCCACCGCAATGCTTTTCGCTCACCGGTGTCGAGTAGGTCGGGATTTCGCCGGGGAAGCGCGGACCGGAACACGTCACGAAGGCGTGAGATCACAAAGCCGCTCGGATATCGGCGTGCAACCGGCGCAGCGAGGATCGGTCGGCCTTGACTTCCAGCACCCGCATGCCCTCATGCGACTCGTCGAGGGCACCGCGCAAATCATCGACCTCGATCTGGCGGGACTCGACGTGGTAGGCCCGGCACAACGCCAGGACGTCGACGTCATGCGGGGTTCCGAAGATGCGCGAGGACACGTCGGCGAACCGTGGGTCGCCCTGTTCGAGCAGTTCGAAGATGCCGCCGCCGTTGTCGTTGGACACCACAATGGTGAGGTTGGCCGGCGTAGGTTCGGTGGGGCCGATCAGCAGCCCGGAGGCGTCGTGGACGAAGGTGAGATCGCCCAAAAGCGCGATGGTTCGTGAGGGGTGCGCCAGAGCGGCGCCGATCGCCGTCGACACCGTCCCGTCGATACCCGCCACACCCCGGTTGGACCGCACCACGATGCCCTCGGTGTTCAGTCCGACCAGGGCGGCGTCCCGGACCGGATTGGAGGCACCCAGCACCAGTTGATCGCCCGGGCGCACCGCGGCAGCCACCGCGGCCGCGACATGCAGGCCAGTGGTCAACGGATGGACCGCCAGTTGTTCGGTCACGACATCGACCGCGTGCTGGTTGGCCCGCGCGCAGCGGTCCAGCCAAGCCGGATCGGCGGTGCCGATGGTATCGGCGCGGGTGCCGGTGGCCAGACAGTTACCCGACACATCGGGCCAGCGGGGACCGGTGGTCAACGCGTACACGCCGATGGTGGAGTCGGCCAGCAACGCCGACACCGAACGGTGCAGCGTCGGGCGTCCCAGCATGATCACCTGTTTGGGGCGCAGCTGTGTCAGCGCCAGCGGATGCAGCAGGTTGGCGGCCCGGGGTGCGGTGGGTTCGGCGACGGTCGGCAGATGCGCAAGGTTCGGATGCACCCCGGCGCCGTTACCGGCAATGACGACGGTGTCGGGCGTCAGGTCGATGGTCAGCGGCTGATCGAAGCTCACCGGCGGTGTGTAGGTCCACGGCTGGCCATCGGATCGTCCGGGAGGAATGTCGCTGGGATCCGAATCCGGTTCTGGCACAAGGGGTTCGCGCAGTGGGATGTCGAACTGCACCGGTCCGGCATTAGCGGTACGAGCGCCGCTGGCGGCTGCCAGTACCCGGCAGGTAGCCGATCGCCACTGCGCGTTGAGCCCACTGAGATCGGCTCCGTCCTCAGCCAGTCCGAGGCTGATCGCCGCGCGGACCTGGGTGCCGAAATAGCCCAGTTGCTCCATGGTCTGGTTCGCGCCGGTGCCCAGCAGTTCATAGGGCCGGTTGGCGCTTAGCACGATGAGCGGCACCCGCGCATAGTTGGCCTCGATGACAGCCGGTCCCAGGTTGGCCACCGCCGTGCCGGATGTCATGGCGATCGGAACCGGACGGCCGCTCCCTGACGCCAAGCCGACAGCGAGAAAGCCGGCGGTGCGCTCGTCGATGCGGACGTGCAAGCGCACCCGGCCCGCTCGGTCGGCGTCGGCCAGAGCGAACGCCAACGGTGCGTTGCGCGACCCGGGGCACAGCACGACATCACGGACGCCGCCGCGAATAAGTTCGTCGACGACGACCCGGGCCTGAGCCGTCGAGGGATTCACGCCTAACAGCGTGTCACAAAAGCGTTCCCGCGAAAAACTGCAGCATCGCGTTGTTGACCGGGTCGGGTCGTTCCAGGAAGCCGAGGTGGCCGGCGTTGGCAATTTGGATGTAGCGGCCGTGTGGCAGCGCCTCGCCGACCTCACGGCCGAGCGCCGGCGGGGTGATGACGTCGTCGGCGAACCCGATCACCAGAACTTCGGTAGTGATCGCGCGGTATGCGGGCAGCCGGTTTTCCGTGGGGACGACGGTCATCTGGCCGCGCCAGCCGGCCGTGCGCTTGAGCGGGAAGGCGGTGAACATCTCGACCCATTCACCGATTGCCTTGGCGTCGTTGATGGTCTTGGGTGAAAAGTTCTCCAGGATGCGGACTTTGGCCGCGTAGGCCGCCGGTAACTCGATTCCGGAGGCGGCCAATTCCAGATCCGCGGCCCGAAATGCTTTGCGTGTCTCATCCACCCGGCCGCGAGTTCCCATCAGCACGGCTTGGGTCACAAGATCCGGGCGGGCCAGAAGAAGTTCCTGGGCGATGAACGCGCCCATGGACATCGCAACCAGCCGGACCGGCCCGCCAACGACGGTGTCGATGAGTTCGATAGTGTCGGCGACCATCTGCGCGGTGGAGATCCCGTCGGCGTTCTCGGTCGCGCCGATGCCGCGATTGTCAAAGGTGATGCAGCGGTATCCGGCGGCCAGAAATGCCGGGACCTGGTGGATATGCCACGTTCGGCCCGCTCCTGCGGTACCGGCGATGAACAGCACCGGTTCGCCGGCGCCGGTGTCGTCGTAGGCCAGACTGGTCACTCGCGCGAGGCTAGCAGTGCGTGACAGGTGCGGACGCGAGCGATCCACCAGTCGCGACGCTCGGGCGGGGCCGCCATTGCGGTCAGTCGAGCCGGGTCGGGGACGACATCGCCCACCGGGAGGTAGCCGTCGACCGCGGTGATCTCGGCCACGTCCTCGACGAAGAGACTTCCGGTTCCCAGCCCGCAGGCGTGGTCCAACCGGGGCAGCGCGGCCGCAGCGGCCAACCCGGCCGTGATGCCCACCGCAGAGTCCAGGGCGCTCGAGATCACCACCGGGATGTCGATTGCCGCGGCGATATCGAGGAGCGCACCGACCCCACCGAGTGGGGCAACCTTGAGCACGGCGATATCGGCGGCACCGGCACGCACCACGGCCAGTGGGTCGGCGGCCTTGCGGATGCTCTCGTCGGCGGCCACCGGTACATCGACCCGCCGCCGCACCTGTGCGAGTTCGGCGACGGTGGCGCAGGGCTGTTCGATGTATTCCAACGGGCCGTCGGCGGTCAGGGCGGCGGCTGCCGCAACAGCCTGCTCGACGCTCCAGCCGCCGTTGGCGTCGACGCGAACGGTCGGGATCAGTGCTCGCACGGCATTGACCCTGGCTATATCGTCGGCCAGCGTCTGTCCCAGCTCGGCAACCTTCACCTTGGCCGTTGTCGAGCCCGGAAACCGGGCCAACAGTTCGGGCACCGCGCCCGCCGGCACTGCCGGGACGGTCGCGTTGATCTCGATCCGGGTCCGCAGCGCCGGAGGCCTTGTCCCGTAGGCGGATTCGATTGCCGAGGCCAGCCACTGCGCGGCCTCCGGTGGCCCGTATTCGAGGAAAGCACCGAACTCGCCCCAGCCCGACGGACCCTCGATCAGAGCAATCTCACGCACGGTGATTCCGCGGAATCGGACCCGCATCGGCAGTGCAACAACATGCAGACGGCCAAGAAGATCGTCTGCGTTCATCAGATCGCGCGGTCGCGATTCTCCCAGTAGGGCTTACGCAGATCTTTTTTCAGCAGCTTTCCCGTCGGGTTGCGCGGCAGCATCTCGAAGATGTCCACACTGCGTGGGCACTTGTATCCGGCGAGCTTGCCCTTACACCAGGCGATCAGCTCTTCCGGGGTGACCTCGGCGCCGGCGGTCAGTTCCACCGCAGCCTTCACCGATTCGCCCCACTTGTCGTCGGGAATGCCGAACACCGCGGCGTCGAGGACGGCGGGATGGTCGGTCAACGTCCGTTCCACCTCGACGGAGTAGATGTTCTCGCCACCGGAGATGATCATGTCCTTGAGGCGGTCCTCGACGAAGATGAAGCCCTCGTCGTCGACGCGGCCGATATCGCCGGTGCGGAACCAGCCGTCGGCGGTGATCGTCTCCGCGGTGGCCTCCGGCTTGTTGTGGTAGCCCTCCATTAACTGCGGTGTGCGGAACCACAATTCGCCGGGCTGTCCGGGCTCGACATCCGCCAGGGTGTCCGGGTTGACCACGCGGACCTCCACCTCACGGGCAGCCTGGCCGGCGCTGGTGAGTCGCTCCGGATGGGCTTCGTCGCGGTGCACCTCCGGCGAGAGTTGAGTGATCGCGCCGCACACCTCGGTCAGCCCGTACACCTGAATGAAATCGGTGTCCGGCCAAGCCTGCAGGGCTGACTTCAGTAGCGCCGGCGGCATGGGTGAGGCGCCGTAGACGAAGGTGCGCAGCGCGCTGAAGAGTTTGACTGCGTCGGGCCCCATCTCGAGCACCTTGCCGAGCACGGCCGGCACCAGGAAGGTGCGGGTGGCACCGGCAAGTAGTGCCCCCGCCAATGCTGCGCCGTCGACGTCGCGGGTCATGAGGCTGGGGATACCGGCGTGGATTCCGAACTGCGCATACGACGTACCGCCGACATGGAACAGCGGCATCGACACCATATTCTTATCGTCGGGTTCGAAATCGAAGGTACCGGCGTTGAGGGTGTGGGCGACCAGATTCGCCTGAGTCAGCCTGATGCCCTTGGGATTTCCGGTCGTTCCCGAGGAGTACATGATCACACAGACATCGGTCGGGACGACGTCGGGACTGCGGCCGTGCGGTGTCGCGGCGGCCAGCATCGCCTCGTACTGGTCGCCGTCGGTTCCCTCAGGTGTGACCTCGATGACGTGGGCGACATTCGGTAGCCGGTCGAGGATCGCCTCGACCGCTCCCTTGAGTTCGGTGCCGACGATCAGCAGCTTGGCGCCGGAGTCGTTGAGGACGTAGTCCATCTCGTCGCCGGCCAGCCGGAAGTTGATGATGGCCGTCGCCGCGCCCAGCGATGCCGCAGCGATGGTGGTCTCGACACACGCCGGATGGTTCTTGTCCAGGAAGGCCACCACGTCACCGCGGCCGATACCGCGCTCGGCCAGTGCTCCGGCACAACGGCGGATCCGGTCGTCGAACTCGGCCCAGTTCCAGGTCCGTCCCAGATAATTGATGGCGACCTCGTCAGGCTTGGCCGTGGCCCAGTACGCGGGCCGGTCGTCGAGGAAGCGGGGATCATCAGGCTGCTGCATACCCGTCAGAGTGCCACGTTGGGGCGGGGCCGGAGGCAGGTTCGGGCACGCGGGTCAAAGGTCTGGCCAGACGCTCTATACAGACCCAAATGCCGTGGCTACGCTTGCCTCGACGTGAGAAAAGCCGACCGAGGGTTAGGGAGCTTCGACGATGAGCCTGGGGAAGATCACCGCAGCCGTATTCGGTATCGTTGCCGCGACCGCTTCGGCCTCGCTCGGCGTGGCCAACGCGGATACGGGGTCTGCCGCTGACATCGTCAACATGCTTCAGGCGGAGGGCTACAACGTGCAGTTCAACATGCCGTCGGAGATGGCGCTGTACCGGTGCACGGTCAGCGGAGTACACGGCATCCCGGTGATGATGATGTCCAGCGGTTCGCTGATGGTGATGATGGGAAATCCCAATACCACCGTCTATGTCGACCTGGACTGCCCCGACAGCAATAACTAGTCGGTAGCCGGACGGATCGTCGGCCGCAGCACTACTCAGGGTCCGGCTACCGAGGTGCCGCTAGCCCCGTAGGCGAGGCTGTGAGACGGTGTTGGCCATGAGCCAAATCGACCTGCTCCGCCACCCCCTGCACGCCGGCCACCTGACCGTCGGTGCCCTCAAACGCAACAAGAACCGGCCGGTGCTGTTCCTCGGCGATACCACCCTCACCGGTGGCGAGCTCGCCGAGCGCATCAGCCAGTACATCCAGGCCTTCGAGGCCCTGGGCGCGGGCACCGGTGCGACCGTCGGTCTGCTCGCGTTGAACCGCCCGGAGGTGCTGATGATCATCGGCGCGGGTCAAACCCAGGGCTATCGGCGCACGGCGCTGCACCCACTGGGTTCGCTGGACGATCACGCCTATGTGCTGTCCGACGGCGGTGCGACGTCTTTGGTGATCGATCCGGTCCCGATGTTTGTCGAGCGCGCGGTCGGACTGCTGGCGAAGGTGCCGTCGCTGAAGCAGGTCCTGACCCTCGGGCCGGTGCCACCGGAGTTGGCCGATATCGGTGTGGATCTGATAGCCGAGGCGGCCAAGTACGCACCGCAGCCGTTGGTGGCAGCCGACTTACCGCCGGACCATATCGGGGGCATGACCTATACCGGCGGCACCACCGGGAAGCCAAAGGGCGTGATGGGCACGGTCGGGTCGATTTGGACGATGACGACGTCGCAACTCGCCGAATGGGAGTGGCCGGAGCATCCGCGCTTCCTGATGTGCACCCCGCTGTCACATGCCGGGGCGGCATTCTTCGTACCGACTATCGTCAAGGGCGGCGAACTGATCGTGCTCACCAAGTTCGATCCGGCTGAGGTGCTGCGCGTGATCGAGGAACAGAAGATTACCGCGACCATGCTGGTGCCGTCGATGATCTACGCCCTGATGGATCATCCGGACTCCCATACCCGAGATCTGTCGTCACTGGAGACGGTGTACTACGGCGCTTCGGCAATGAACCCGGTGCGCCTGGCCGAGGCGATCGCCAGGTTCGGCCCGATTTTCGCCCAGTACTACGGCCAGTCCGAGGCGCCGATGGTGATCACCTACCTGGCCAAGGGTGACCACGATTCCAAGCGCCTGACATCGTGCGGGCGACCCACCCTATTCGCCCGCACCGCACTGCTGGACACGGACGGAAATCCGGTGCCGCAGGGAGAAATCGGCGAGATCTGTGTGTCCGGGCCGCTGCTCAGTGGCGGGTACTGGAATCTGCCGGAGGCCACCGCGGAAGCATTCCGGGATGGTTGGCTGCATACCGGCGATATGGCGCGCGAGGACGAAGACGGCTTCTGGTACATCGTCGACCGGGTCAAGGACATGATCGTCACCGGCGGGTTCAACGTATTTCCTCGCGAGGTGGAGGATGTCGTCGCCGAACACCCGGCGGTGGCACAGGTCTGCGTGATCGGAACACCGGATGACAAATGGGGTGAGGCGGTGACGGCGGTGATCGTGCTGCGGCCCGATCATCCGAGTGATGAGGCGGCGGTCGCCAAGCTGACCTCCGAGATCCAGGATGCAGTCAAGGAGCGTAAGGGTTCGGTGCAGTCGCCCAAGCAGGTGATCGTGGTGGATTCCGTTCCGGTGACCGCGTTGGGTAAGCCGGACAAGAAGTCGGTGCGGGCGAAGTTCTGGGAGGGCGCGGGCCGGGCCATTGGCTAGCGTGCGCGCGGTTCTCTTCGATTTCTCCGGCACGCTGGCCAGTTGCGAGGCCCGGGACGCCTGGTTCACCGGTATGGGATTGAACGGCGCGCAACGGACCGAGGTGATGGACCGGTTGACGCACCCCACCGCCAGCGTGACGCACCACGCCTGGGAGCGTCGCGACCTGGATCCGGCACTGCACCGGGAGGCCTACCTGCATGTGCTGAAGGCCTCGGGGTTGGGTGACGAACATGCCGAACAGCTCTACAGTCGCGTCACCGATCCGGCCGAATGGGCGGTGTACCCCGACAGTGTGTTTGCGTTGAAATCCCTGCGGCAGAACGGGATCGCCACCGCCGTCGTCTCCAATATCGCCTGGGATATCCGTGCCGTACTGGCAACGGCCGAGGTCGACGAGTACGTGCTGTCCTTCGAAGTAGGCGCCGCCAAGCCGGACCCGCGGATATTCATCGAGGCACTGACCCGGCTCGGGGTACGGGCCGACGAAGCGTTGATGATCGGCGACAGCGAGGAGAACGACGGCGCCGCCCGAGAGTTGGGCTGTGATTTCGCGCTGGTGGATCCACTGCCCATCGCCGAGCGGCGCACCGGACTGATCGACGCGCTGCGTGAGCGGGGCGTAAGTCTCTAGCGTAACTTCTTGGCTGTGAGCGATAACCCGTTCAACCCGGAGCTGTGGCAGCCCGTGCAGGGCTTCGCCGACCTCACCGATATCACCTACCACCATCATGTGCTCGACGGCGTGCGTCGACCGACCGTGCGGGTCGCCTTCAACCGCCCGCAGGTGCGCAACGCCTTTCGCCCGCACACCGTCGACGAGCTTTACCGCGCACTCGACCACGCACGGATGTCGCCCGATGTCGGTGTGGTGTTGCTGACCGGTAACGGCCCCTCGGCCTCAGACGGCGGCTGGGCGTTCTGTTCCGGTGGTGACCAACGGATCCGCGGCCGCTCCGGCTACCAGTACGCCAACGGCGAGACCGCCGACACCGTTGATGCCGCACGGGCCGGCCGGTTGCACATCCTGGAGGTGCAGCGGCTGATCCGATTCATGCCCAAGGTGGTCATCTGTCTAGTCAACGGCTGGGCGGCCGGCGGCGGGCACAGCCTGCACGTGACCTGCGACCTGACCCTGGCCAGCCGCGAGCACGCCCGCTTTAAACAGACTGACGCTGATGTCGGCAGCTTTGACGGCGGCTACGGCAGCGCATATCTGGCCAAACAGGTCGGCCAGAAGTTCGCCCGGGAGATCTTCTTCCTCGGCGAAACCTATAGCGCCGAGCAGATGCATCAGATGGGTGCGGTGAATCGCGTCGTCGAGCATGCCCAGTTAGAAAATGTCGCACTCGACTGGGCAGCCACGATCAACGGCAAATCGCCTCAGGCGCAACGGATGTTGAAGTTCGCGTTCAATCTCCTCGATGACGGCCTGGTGGGCCAGCAGATCTTCGCCGGCGAGGCCACCCGGCTGGCCTATATGACCGATGAAGCGGTCGAGGGCCGGGACGCATTCCTGGAGAAGCGCGATCCTGACTACAGCCCATTCCCCCGCTACTTCTGAGTGTCCATAGACTCAGGGACGTGACACTGCGCCGGAAACTGACCGAGGCGATCGCACTGACCGGCATGCGGCCACCGCTGACGGTGTCTGGCCGCACCCGAATTACCCTGCGCGGCAAGCGGGTACTGATCACCGGGGCATCCTCGGGTATCGGAGAAGCCGGGGCCGAGAGATTCGCCGCCGCGGGCGCCGAAGTCATCGTCGTTGCACGCCGCGCGGACCTGCTGGAGGCGCTCGCGATGCGGATCGCCGAGACCGGCGGCGTAGCCACCGCCCTGCCCTGCGATCTGTCCGATCTCGACGCCGTGGATGAACTGGCGGCAGGCGTCGAGAAGCGTTTCGGCGGGGTGGACATCCTGGTCAACAATGCCGGGCGCTCGATCCGCAGACCGCTGGCCGAGTCACTGGACCGCTGGCATGACGTCGAACGCACCATGACGCTGAACTATTACTCACCACTGCGGCTCATCCGCGGCCTGGCACCGGGGATGATCGAGCGCCGCGACGGCCACATCATCAACGTGGCGACCTGGGGAGTGCTCACCGAGGCGCCGCCATTGTTCGGGGTCTACAACGCCTCCAAGGCCGCGCTGAGCGCTGTCAGCCGGGTCATCGAGACCGAGTGGTCACGCCAGGGTGTGCATTCGACGACGCTGTACTACCCGTTGGTGGCCACCCCGATGATCTCCCCGACCAAGGCCTACGACGGTGTGCCCGCACTCAGCCCGCAGGAGGCGGCGCAATGGATGATTGATGCGGCCGTGCACCGCCCGGTGCGCATCGCCCCGCGCTTCGGGGTGGGAGCCCGGGCCCTCGATGTCGTCGCGCCAGGCGCACTTAACCGCCTGCTCAGACAACAGCGAGTTCAGCCATAAGCTGGGTGCCATGGAGATCCTTGCGAGCCGAGTACTGCTACGCCCGGCCGACTACGACCGTTCGCTGAATTTCTATCGTGACGTGCTGGGACTGGCGATCGCCCGCGAATACCACGGCGGGACGGTGTTTTTCGCAGGGCAGTCGCTGATAGAGCTCGCCGGCCACGGTGAACCGAAGACATTCTCCGGTGCCCTGTGGCTACAGGTGCGGGACGTCTACGCCACCCAGGAAGAACTTGCCGCGTGGGGTGTCGACGTACGCCGCGAGGCCAGACAAGAGCCGTGGGGTCTGCATGAGATGCATATCAACGACCCCGATGGTGTCACGCTGATCTTCGTACAGATCCCTGCCGAGCACCCGTTGCGCCGCGACAGCAGAAGCTGAACCGGTCTAGCGCCGACCTTCCAGTGGCCAGCCCACCGAGGCGAGCCGACCGGCGACCTGGTTGATCTCTTCTGGGTTGGGATCCTTCTCAATCACCTGGCGGACCGCGTCGCGGATCTGGTCCTCAGTCACCGGGGCGTCGCCATCGCTCTGCTTCAGCACCGTCTGAGCCGCTTTGACGACCTCTTCCTCGCTCAATGACCTCAGTAGCAAAGCCAGCAGCGGGAAGTAATCCTTCGGCGGCACGCCCTGGGGGTAGCCCTCATGCAACCAGTCCAGAACGTGTTCGCCGAAACCGGGGGCGCCATCGACAGCAGTCATCGCGATCTCACTTCTTGGGGAACATCGGGAACAGGTCGATACCGAAGTGGTGAATGATCGTCGCCCGGGTGATCCAGGCGACCGCGGTCACGATCACCAACGCGACGAACAGGAACAGCAGAATACCGAGGTACTTCAGCGGTGGATTGGCCTTGTGCATCAGGTGATCGGCCTCTTCGCCGCCGGCCCCGTGCGAGTAGGCCAGCATCCCGACGCCAAACAGCGCCGGCAGACCCGCACCGAGTACCAGTCCCACAACAAGGACCTTGAAAATGCTTTCCAGGTAGTTCATCAGCGTGTCCTTAGGGTCGTGGCAGGCAGGGGTCAGACGGAGGTCGTGGTCTTGATTTTGGTGTTGGTCTTGGCAGCCTCGGCAGCCTCGCGGACCTCCGCGGGCACCACCGAGTTGGTGGAGCTGTCCCAGTCGGCGTTGACGTTGCTGCTATCGACCTTCTGCTTCGAGGCCCGCCACCACATGTAGAACGACAGCCCGACCAGGATCAGGAAGATCAGCCCGTCACCGGCAAGCTGCGAACCGGAGAGAGTCTTGACCGCGTCCGACAGCCAGTACGACAGTGCGCCGACCAGGGCCGCGGCCGGGAGGGTGACCAGCCAGGCCACCGCCATCCGGCCCGCGACCGCCCAGCGCACCTCGGCGCCCGGCTTACCCACACCGCTGCCCAGGATCGAGCCGGTCGCGACGTGGGTGGTGGACAGCGCCATACCGGCCGCACTCGAGCTGAGGATGATCGCGGCTGAGGAGGCTTCAGCGGCGAGGCCCTGCGGGGACTCGATCTCCACCAGGCCCTTGCCCAGTGTCCGAATGACCCGCCAGCCGCCGAGGTAGGTGCCGAGACCGATGGCGACCGCGCAGCTGAAGATGATCCAGAACGGCAGACCGTCCTTCTTGACGTCGCCGGTCAGATGCCCGGTGGTGATCAGCGCCAGCGCGATCACGCCCATGGTCTTCTGTGCGTCATTGGTGCCGTGGGCGAGCGCGACCAATGATGCCGTTGCGATCTGGCCCCAGCGGAATCCCTCCTCGCGCCGACGCTGAAGCACCTTGCGGGTGATGCGGTAGACCAGCCAGGTTCCGCAGGCGGCGACCAGGCCGGCGATCAGCGGGGCGGCCACAGCCGGAATCAGCACCTTCTGGGTGACGCCACTCCAGTTGACGCCGGCGGTACCGAGCGCTGCCAGCCCGGCGCCGATCAGACCACCGAAGAGGGCGTGAGACGAGCTCGAGGGGATGCCGAACAGCCAGGTGAGCAGGTTCCACAGGATGCCGCCGATGAGACCGGCGAAGATGATCGTCAACCCGGTCGAAGCATCGATGCCCGGCAGCAGGTGCCCGGTCTTGGCGTCCTGAACCTTCAGCACCGAGGTGGTCACCGTCACGGCGACCTCCACGGACAGGAAGGCCCCGACCAGGTTGAGGATCCCGGCCAGCAGGACCGCGGTCTTGGGCTTGAGCGCGCCGGTCGCGATGGAGGTGGCCATGGCGTTTCCGGTGTCGTGGAAACCATTCGTGAAATCGAAGGCCAACGCGGTCGCTATCAAGATCACCAGAATGATCATCTCTGTTCCCATGGATAGACATTCTGCGGCTACTCCGCGCTTTTTGACTAATTATCTCCAGCAGGGTGACAAAAGTCCTACCAGGGAGTTTTCTTGAACTGTTCAGGAATTCATCCGGAGTTCACCAGCTGTATGCCACTACGTTGATTTCCATGGCGGCCCGTCGCGTGAACTCGCAATCGCACCGGGGGCCAACCTCTAAGCTCAAGTCCGGGGACCTGCACATGCCCCCTGTCCGGAGGTGATGTGGGTGAACCGATTCCTCAACTCCGTCGTCTCGTGGCTTCGCGCCGGGTACCCCACGGGCGTTCCGGACACCGACTACCTGCCGATTCTTGCCTTGCTGTCGCGGCGGCTCACCAAAGACGAAGTAATCCTCATCGCCAGCGAGCTCATGCATCTCGCGGATCCGGACTTCGCCGATATCGGTGCGGAGATTATGCGGATCACCGACGAGTTGCCCGCACCCACCGATGTCGAACGGGTGCGGGAGAAGTTGGCAGCGCACGGCTGGCCACTCGATAACCCGCGCGACACCGAGGATGCCGAATAGCAATCCTGCGCGCGCTCGCGATCCCAGCGGGCCCGTCGGCGCTGTCACTGCTCGCCGCCCTAGAGGGTGTGCTGGACGGTCAGGACAGTCCCATGGTTCCCATCCCGGCAGGCAATCTGCGCGAAAGTGAGCTACTGACAACCTCTTTGCGGGTCGGCGAGGAAATCGATGACGAGATCGGATTAGTCATCGCCACTTCCGGCACCACCGGCACACCCAAGGGCGCGATGCTGACTCCGGCAGCTCTGATCGCCAGCGCCTCGGCCACCCATGACCGACTTGGCGGAGCGGGAAACTGGCTGCTGGCCCTGCCGGCCCACCATATCGCCGGCATGCAGGTGCTGGTGCGTTGTGTGCTGGCCGGTACGGTTCCGGCGGAGCTCGACCTCTCAGAGGGTTTTGATATCGCCGAATTACCAAGGGCGGTAGCGCAACTGGGCTCAGGACGGCGCTACACGTCGCTGGTGGCCAACCAGCTCGCCAAGGCCCTGACCGACACCGCGGCCCGGGCGGCGCTGGCCGAATTAGACGCAGTGCTGCTCGGCGGCGGACCTGCTCCGGCACCGGTGCTTGACGGCGCGGCCGAGGCAGGAATCACGGTGGTGCGCAGCTATGGCTCGAGCGAGACCGCGGGCGGCTGCGTCTACGACGGACTGCCACTGGACGGTGTAGAGGTACGGATCGACCAGCCAAACGAGGGCGGACCGGGTCGCATCACGATCGGCGGCGCCACCCTGGCCAAGGGATACCGAAATCCGACGGACCCCAACCCCTTTGACGAGCCGGGCTGGTTCCACACCAATGATGTTGGTCTCGTTGATGGTTCAGGTCGACTATCGATACTGGGCCGCACCGATGATGCCATCAGTACCGGCGGGCTGACGATCATGCCCGGGTTGGTGGAAGTGGTGCTGGCCCGCCATCCCGCGGTGGCAGAGTGCGCGGTCTTCGGCGTGCCGGACGATCGGCTGGGCCAGCGGGTGGCGGCCGCGGTCGTCGCCGCTCCGGGGGTGCCGTGGCCGACACTCGACGAACTGACAGAGTTTCTGGCGATGTCGCTGGATCGCACTGCAGCGCCGCGCGAGGTGCACGTCATCGCTGAACTGCCGCGGTACGGAATCGGCAAGATCGACCGCTTGGCGCTGCGCGAGCGCTATTCCGCCCACGACGCACCGGGAGCCTACGGCTGGTGAGAGGCGACATCGGGCGACGCGATGCCATCGCGGTCTTGGGTGCCGCGCTGCTGGTGGCCGCCGCGTTCGTCGTGCCGCACCTGCACCTCGGCATCGTGACGCCGCTGATCCACGCAACGGCCGCGCAGATCCATGACTACGCCGAGACCGCACCGATTTTCGGCTGGTGGAATGCCCATATCGGGTGGGGCACGCTACCGGCCATCACGATCGGGGCCGCCGCCGTGTGGTGGGGACCGCGGATCGCCCAGCGGCTCCGGTGGCGGCAGCTGACGTGGGCGACGTGGGCGACGTCATGCGCCTGGGCATTCGCGCTGGCGATGATCGACGGCTGGCAGCGCGGCTTCGCCGGCCGACTGACCGCCAGGCACGAATATCTGCGTCAGGTGCCGACCATCACGGATGCAGGCGAGGCGGTGCGCACCTTCTCCAGCCGCATCCTGGACTTCCAGCCGAACTCGTGGATCACACACGTGTCCGGCCACCCACCCGGTGCGCTGCTGACATTCGTCTGGCTGGACCGCATCGGTCTACGCGGCGGGGCGTGGGCCGGGTTGCTCTGTCTCCTGGCCGGATCCAGTGCTGCGGTGGCGATCATCGTCGCCATTCGTGCACTGTGCGATGAGCAGACCGCGCGACTGGCAGCGCCGTTCGTGGCGGTGGCGCCGACTGCGATCTGGGTAGTGGTGTCGGCCGACGGCTACTTTGCGGGCGTGGCTGCCTGGGGAATCGCACTGCTGGCATTGGCCGTGCGGAGCAAGGTGCGTAGCCCGGCGGTGGCGGCGGTGGGGTCTGGGCTCCTGCTCGGCTGGGGAATCTTCCTCAATTACGGCCTGGCACTGATGGCGCTACCGGCAGTCGCGGTGCTGGTGTGCGCACCCGACCGTCGCACCGCGCTGCGAACGCTGATTGCGGCGGTGGGGGCGGCAGTGGCGGTAGTAGCCGTGTTCGCCGTCGCGGGCTTCTGGTGGTTTGACGGCTATACCCTTGTCCAGCAACGCTATTGGCAGGGAATCGCGAACGTCCGACCCTTCCAGTACTGGGGATGGGCAAATTTCGCATCGGTGGTGTGTGCGATCGGCCTGGGCAGCGTCGCGGGTGTGGCCCGAGCCTTCGATAGTGCCGCGGTCAAGAGCCGCCACGGAGTGAATCTACTGGTGTTGGCCGCACTCGCGGCGATCGTGCTCGCCGACCTGTCGATGCTGTCCAAGGCCGAGACTGAGCGGATCTGGCTGTCATTCGAGGTATGGCTGACCGCCGCACCCGCGCTGCTGCCGGTGCGGTCACACCGATGGTGGCTGGGCCTTAACGTGGCCGGCGCGCTACTGCTGAACCACGTGATTCTGACGAACTGGTAGCAGCCTGCTCCCGATCAGATAGAGCAGCGCCGCCCCCCACACCACTGCCAGCGAAACCCAGAAGCCCCAGTGATAGTCGCGGTCGAGTACCGACGGGTTGTCGAGTTGCAGACCGGGCTTGTTGTAGACCGGGATCGCGAGTAGGACCAGCACGATGGTGCAGAGGGTGGCCACCAGGAGCGGCGACCACCAGGAGCGGGGCAGGATCCGCCGGGCCGCGAACCCCAGAGCCAAACAGGCCGGGGCGAATACCGCGTCATGGAGAAGCAACCCGATCGCTGCCCACACCCCGATCCGAATGATCACCTGAGTCGGGTTATCGAACACCAGGACCGCGCCATAGGCGCCGACCGCGAGGCCGAGGGCGATCAGCAGCCCGCGCACGGCCGTCATACCACCACCTCGATCCGTGTCAGCCATTTGGTCTGCAGCACACCCGGCCTGGACGGGGCGATCAGCCGGGCCGGATAGCCGTGATCGGGATGCAACTGCTCACCATTGAGCTTCAACGCGATCAGGGTCTGCGAATCGCGCGCGTGCCGGGCCGGCAGCACGGTGCGGGAATACGGTCCCGGTGGCTCGAGCGAGATCATTCGAACATCCGATTCGGCCGAACCACCAACAGCCTCAACCAGTTTCGACAGCGGCACGCCGGTCCAGGTCGCGCTGGCACTCCAGCCTTCGACGCAGGCGATCGGTAGCTGGTGGGTGACCTGAGGCATGGCGGCCAGTTCGGCGAGCGTGAACGCCCGGACTGCGGTGCCGTTGGTGACCGTGAGCCGGTAATCCGGTGAGCCGGCGGCGCGCAGCACCCCGGCGGCCCATGCCGTCCGGTTCACCGGCAGTCCTTGGGGACCCTGACCTGAACGCGGCGCCAGCAGCGACACCCTGCGCAACCACGACACGGTCTGTCCTGCAGTCAGCACGGTGGCGACACCGACAGCCAGCCAGGTGCCACGCAGCACGGTCCGCCTGGTCGGCCCGGCTGGAAGCTGGCCGGTCGGAATCTCTTCAAGCGGCTCGCCGAGCGCACGGCGGATGATCGGCAACTTGACGCCGATATGAACCAGTACCGCACCGGCGACGACATACGCCATCGCGTAGTGGTTGGTGGTGAAGAAGAACTTGAACCCGTACCACTTGGCGGTGTTCATGATGCCGGTGGACAGTTGAAACAACATGGACGCCACCAGGACCAGAATGGAGGCTCGCTCAAGCTGGCGGGTCAGCCCGCCGATGATGGGACGCTCGAAGAGTTTCGGGTAGACCGACCACAGCTTGACCACCAGCAGCGGGATCGCGGCGATCCCGGAGATGATGTGTAGTCCCTGGGTGAGTTGGTAGAGCCAGACCGGCCGGGTTGGCCAGTAGAACCAGGGCTGCGGGTGCTGGATGAAGTGGCTGATGAACCCGGTGATGAAACAAATGGTGATGGCAACGCCCAGTGCCATCCCAACCCGGGCGGTGATCGCAGTGCCGCGCAATGAGGCGTCGGCTGCTGCTTTGGCGCCTGTCATCCTCAGGCCTCCCAGCCGGCAGCGCCGACAGTGGCAGGCGGGGCATCGTCGCGGTAGACATCGGTTCGCGCGTCAATCTCCCGCGCCAGGTACGGCGGCACACTGAGCTTGCCCCTCAAGAGTTGAGGCGTGATCCAACGGTGCTCCCCGGACAGCCCGTCGCCCAAGCCTTCAATGGTCGCGACGTCGAGGCGGCTGAGGAGATCCTGCTTCGAGGCGATAACGAAGCCGAGGTCCCGGCCGTAGCACGGCGCATCGACCGCGTAGGGGATGACGGACGGGAACACCGCGCGCAGCGTTCGGATCACCTTCGCGTGCAGCGCCATCTCGATTGGTGACGCCGGGCCGGCCTGCACGGCGAGCACGCCGTGCGGACGCAGCACCCGCGCGATCTCGGTGAAGTACTCGACGGTGAAACAGAACGTCGACGGCCCGTCCTCCACCGGGTCGGTCATATCGGAGACGACGACATCGAGGCTCCCATCCGGTACCGAAGCCAAGAATGCGACCGCATCCCGGTACACCAGCGTCACACGTGGGTCATCGAAGGCACCCCGGTGGTGCAACGGCAGGTGCTCGCGGCACGCCGCGACAACTTCGGCGTCGATATCGACCATCGTCACGTGCTCCATCGCACGCCAGCGCAGCACCTCGCGCAGGCACGCCCCCTCGCCGCCACCGAGGACCAGGGCATCACGAACCGGAGCGCTGGCGGCCGCCGCGTAGCACGCCGGGTGGACGATGCCCTCGTGGTAGATGAACTCATCGGCATCGGTGCTCTGTACGACTCCGTCGAGGACGAGCATGCGGCCCCAGGTCTCGGACCGACCGATGAGGAAATCCTGGAACTCGCTCGACCCACTGGTGTAGACCTCGGCGAGGTCGTGCTCGTAGCGGTCGGCGGGGGTGATGAACTCCGCGAATCGGAAGGCGGGCTCGTCTGGTCCGCCGGGAACCACGCGCGGCACCGTCGCTCGCCGGACGTTGGTGGGCGCGAGGCCCTCGATAATGAGATCGATGAGGTGCTCAGGATCCGCGGCACCACAGGTGTATGCGTCGAGTGTCGCGCCACCCCATTCCGGCCAGGTGTGAATCGAGACATGCGACTCTGCGAGTACCACGACCGCAGTCACGCCGTGCGGCTGGAATGCGTGGTGGTGGCGGGAGAGCACCCGGGCGCCCACCGCTTCGCAGGCGTCGGCGAGCAGTTTTTCGAGTCCGGCGCCGTCATCCAGCAGTGGCGACACGGAGCCGCTGATATCTGCAAGAACGTGGCTGCCGACGGTTCGCGAGGACACGAGCACTGAACCTAACACTGGGTACTTAAAACCCGGTGTCACAACCCTCGGGTGACTCGGGCGAATCGACCCGATGAGCGGCATGTCGCACGGACAACGGCAATATCGGCGACGGTGTCGACATCCGGGATCTCCTCCAGCAGTTCGACCGGAGCGCCCGTTCGGCGGAGCGCCTCAGCGGTGATCACACCGGTGTCGGGGTGCGACATCGGAACCCCGCGAAGGCATTGCGCGGTCGCGGCGTCGGCCACCCCCAGCAGCCACCATCCGCCGTCACAGGCCGGCCCGAGTACTGCATGTGCGTCAAGCAGGGCGCGGGCGCTGCGGGTGAGCAACTCGACGGTGACCTGTGGAGTGTCCATCCCGATCTGCAGCACGGGCATGGGCCCGACGGCGTCGGCAGCGTCGGCATGGGCGTTGGCCAACCGCTCGGCAAAGTCGGTGCCGCGTTGCTCGATCACGATGAACCCGGACAGCCGTTCACGGATGGCGTCAGCCCGACAGGCCATCGCGAGGTCGCCCGTTATCGCGACAACCTTTGCGGCAAAGGGTGTTTCGGCAACTGTATCGAGAGTGTCGAGCAGTGCCGCCGCGGCGATGTCTGCGGCCATCGTGTCCCCCAGCACCGCGGCCAGCCGGGTCTTGGCCAGGCCGGGAACCGGAGCCTTGGCCACGACCAAGGCGATCACCGGTATCACGAGATCGTCTTCCAGAAGTCGAGGGCGGCAATCACACTGCCGCGGACCGAACCGCTGACTTTCGATTTTCCGCCCAGCCGCGGACCGTAGTCGACATCGACCTCGATGACCTTCCATCCGGCCGCGGCCGCCCGAACCAACAACTCGAGCGGATACCCCGACCGGCGATCGGTCACACCGAGTGCGAGCAGCGCGTCACGGCGCACCACCCGCATCGGAGCGATGTCGTGGACGCCCAGCCTGTGCTTAGTCCGCAGCCGCCAGCACACGGCAGCGGTGCCCAGACGGGCATGCCACGGCCAGCGCAGCCCGGGAAGGGGGCGGCGCCGGCCGATCACCATGTCGGCACCGCGCTCCAGTTCCTTGACGAGCCCGGGCAGATCGGCAGGGTCCAGGGATCCGTCGCCGTCGAGCACCGCGACGACAGATGTCTGCGCTGCCAGCACGCCGGCGTGCACGGCCGAGCCGTATCCGGGCCGGGTCTCGGTGACCACCTGCGCTCCGTGGAGGCGAGCGACTTCCGCGGTGGCATCGGTGCTGTTGTTGTCGACCACCAGGGGGCGATAGCCGGGTGGAATGGCGGCCAGTACGGCGGGTAGCGACTCGGCCTCGTTGAGACACGGCAGCACCACCGTGATCGCAGAGCCGGACATAGCCGCAAACACTAGGCGAGGAGGGCCCCGCACATCGTCCGCAATGACGAAACGGTGACGTCACAGCAGGTAGCGACGTACCAGCACTAGGCTCGACGGTATGCAGTCCCGTGTTCTGATCGCCGACGACGACGTCGTGGTGCGCGATATCGTGCGCCGCTATCTCGAACGCGACGGCCACGAGGTCCGAGTCGCCAGTGACGGTAATGAGGCATTGCGGATGCTTGGCACTGAGCGGATCGACGTGGCGGTGCTTGACGTGATGATGCCGGGCCCCAACGGGCTGTCACTGTGCCGAACGTTGCGCCAGGGCGGCGACTACACGGTCCCGGTGATCCTGCTGACCGCACTCAGCGAGGAGGATGACCGGATCGCCGGACTCGAAGCCGGCGCCGACGACTACCTCACCAAGCCGTTCAGCCCGCGGGAGCTGGCCCTGCGGGTGCGCTCGTTGCTGCGCCGCGCTCCGGCCCCGTCGCCGACGGTGCCGTTGGAGATCACCATGGGTGACCTGAGAGTGTCCACAGCGGCACGGGCGGTAACCGTGGGCGGGCAACCGGTTGGCCTGACCAACCGCGAGTTCGATCTGCTGTTGTTCTTCATCACCCACACCGACGTCGTCTTCTCCCGGGAGGAACTGCTGAAGGAGGTGTGGAACTGGGACTTCGGTGACCTCTCGACGGTGACGGTGCATGTGAAGCGGTTGCGGTCCAAGCTCACCGAGCACCATCGCGTGCAGACGGTGTGGGGTCGTGGATACCTCTGGCGGGGTGAAGCCGACGGCGGTGACCGTGCCCACGCATGACCTGACCCAGATCGCCTTACTGGCGCTGGGCGTCTCGCTACCGGTGGTGCTCATCGGCGGATTGATCATCCGACTTGCGCGGTCGTGGTCCCTGACCGTCAGCATGGTGGCGTTGGTGCTGATCCCCACCCTGGCCACCTTCGCCGGGGTTTTTGCCGCCAGCCGGTTTATGACGAGCAGCACCTTCCAGACGATCGCCGTGGTGCTGGTGATCGTGGCGGTGGTGACTCTGCCGGCCGCGGTGATGCTCGCCCGGTACCAGGCTCGGCGGACAGTGTGGGAGAGAGAGATTCAGGATGCCGAACGGGTAGCTGAGCAGTCTCGGCGCCAGCTTGTGGCATTCGTAAGTCACGATCTGCGCACACCCCTGGCTGGGATCCGAGCGTTGTCGGAGGCGATCGCCGACGGTGTGTTCAACGACGACGAGGTTCGGACGCAGGCGAAAACCATTGAGCAGGAAACTATTCGGCTCTCCGCGATGGTTGATGACCTGTTCGAGATGGCGAAGATCAACGCGGGCGCGGTCAATGCACCCTACGATCGGGTAGCTCTTGACGAGGTCGTCGATGATGTGTTGATTTCTCACCGGATGGCCGCCGAGCGATCTGGGGTGGTGCTCAAGGTCGATCTGCCGACCAAACCGGTTCGGGTGATCGGCAGTGATCGCGCGCTGGTGCGGGTGCTGTCCAATCTGGTGGCCAATGCGATCGCCCACACTCCGGCCGGTGGTTCGGTCACGCTCGCAGTGGGTGCTGATGAGAACGGAGCTTGGGCCCGGGTGGACGATACCGGCGTCGGAATCGACGCCGATGACCTGCCGCGGGTGTTCGATGTCGCGTACCGGGGTTCGAATCACCGTGTGCCCCGGTCCGATTCGTCATTGCCCAGCGGATCCGGACTTGGTTTGGCGATCGCAGCCGGCCTGGTGCGGGCGCATCGCGGCACGCTGTCGGCACACAATCTGGATCACGGTGCGCGGTTCGAGGTGCGGCTGCCGCTGGCGGCCGAGTAGCGGCTTCGGTGCCCGTCCGTCAGTCCTCGATCGACCGACCCAACCTGTCCGCAGCATTCAGGTAGTCCTCGATGAACTCCAGCACCACCTCGCGGGCGGGTTTGATCTTGTTCATCAGGCCCACACCCTGGCCGACCCAGTAGGTGGACAGCGCCTGGGCACCCGGATGCCCGTTCTGCGCGAGTTTGTCGATGCGGCGCAGGGCCGGCTCGGCGATCATCGCCTGCAGCGGCAGGGGCAGCGGCGCACGGCCACCCTTATTCGGTGCCCACGCATTCGTCCAGTCCGAAACCAGCTGCCGGGAGGGCTTTCCGGTGCGACCCGCCGAGCGGATGGTGTCTCGCGAACTGGCCGCCAGCATCTTCTGCTTGGTGTGCGGCGCGGTCTCGGCCTCCTCCGTCGTCAACCACACCGAACCGGTCCACGCGCCGGCCGCACCGAGGGCGACGGCGGCCGCCATCTGCCGGCCGGTCACGATCCCACCCGCCGCGAGTACCGGGATGTCGCGACCACCGGGGACATCGGCGATGGCTTCAAGAACCTCCGGGATGAGCACCAGCGTTGATACCTCGCCGCAATGCCCACCGGCCTCGGTGCCCTGAGCAACGATGAGATCGACACCGGCGTGCACCTGCTTGATCGCATGCTCTTTGGCACCGACGAGCGCGGCGACCGGAATACCGCGTTCCTTGCCGGCTTCGATCATGTAATCCGGGGGGACGCCGAGAGCGTTGGCCATCAGCTTGATCGGGTGATTCAGGGATACCTCGAGCAGGTTCTGACCGGTGTCACCGGAGAGTGCGGAGGAGGCGATGCGCACCTCTTCGATCGGGATGTCGTGCTCGGCGAGCAGTTCGCTGATGAATGCCCGGTAGTCCTCCGGAATGCGATCGGCGAGCTGGCCGGCCGTCAGGTTCTCGCCCTTGCCTTCGAATTTGGCCGGCACGATGATGTCCACGCCGTAGGGCTTGCCGTTGACATGCTCGTCGATCCAGCACAACTCCTGCTCGAGCTGCTCGGGCGTGAACGCCACACCGCCGAGAACGCCGAACCCGCCCGCACCTGACACCGCGGCGACCACGTCGCGGCAGTGGCTGAAGGCGAACAGCGGGAAGTCGATGCCGTACTGGTCACAGATCTCTGATTTCACCCGACCAGTATGCGCCGCGGGCCCTCAGCCACGAAGCGGGGCGAACGCGAACTCCCGCAACCCCTGTTCGGGCCGGATCTGAGCTCGGAATCCGAGCAGTTCGGCGGCCCGGGCCGGATCGGCGACTATATGGCGAACGTCGCCGCTGCGGTACTGGCCGGTGACGACCGGAGCGGGTCCGCCGCGGGCCTCGCACAGTGCCCTCGCAACCTCGATGATCGAGACCGGCTGCCCCGAACACACGTTGGCGGCCAGGAAAGCCCCAGAATCGGCACGCACAGCGGCGACATTGGCGGCCGCAACATCGTCGACGTGGACGAAGTCACGCATCTGCCCGCCATCCTCAAAAACCTTAGGCGCCTCGCCATTTTCAAGGGATGAACGGAAGATCGCCGCCACTCCGGAATACGGGGTGTCTCGGGGCATGCCCGGTCCGTAAACGTTGTGGTAGCGCAGCGCCACCACGGAGCCGCCTGCTGATTCCGCCCACGCCAGCGCGTAGTTCTCCTGGGCGGTCTTACTCGCGGCATACAGACTGCGCGGCCGCAGCGGCGCGTCCTCGCCGACCAACCGCCAGGAGAGATCCTCGCCACCGACCGGGCACCGATGTTCGAAATGACCGGCGTCCAGGTCAGCCGGCGTTCGCGGCAATGGATCGACCGCGCCATGCACCGGGCACTCGTAAAGGCCCTGGCCGTAGACCACCATCGACGATGCCAGCACCAGCCGACGAACTCCGGCCGCGAACATCGCGGCCAGCAGGACCGCGGTGCCGTAGTCATTGTGCGACGCATACGACGGTGCGTCGGCGGCGTTGACGCCTGCCCCGACCACGGCGGCCTGATGACAGACGGCATCGACGCCCTTGAGTGCGTGTGCGACGGCGTCAGCATCGCGGATGTCGAGCCGACGGCATCCCTGGGGTATCACCGCCCCAGGCCCGTGGGCGGCGTCGAGCAGGGTGTCGACCGCGACAACGTCATGTCCATCGGCGCGTAGCGCGGTGTGCACCCGGCCACCGATGAAACCGGCCGCACCGGTGAGCAGCACCCTCATGGCAGATCGAAGGGAAGCTCGACGCCCTCGTGGGCCAGACAGTGCGTACACACCCGATCTGAGGCCACCCGATCGATGGCATCGTGAATAAGCGCCTTGAACGGGCCGATATTGCGCTCAAATTCGGCGAAGACATCCACTGCCCGCACACCGGCACCGACATGAACGCCGGCGTCGACATCGGTAACGAGTGCGATTGCTGCGTAACACATCTCGAGTTCTCGGGCGAGCACTGCCTCCGGGTATCCGGTCATGTTCACCAGGGTGAATCCTTGGCGGGCGAACCATTCGCTTTCTGCCCGGGTGGAAAAGCGGGGGCCCTGAATCACGACCACGGTTCCGCCATCGATCACCCCGGGCGCATCAGTCACGGCGGCCCGCAGTGTCGGACAGTACGGATCGGCGAACCCGACGTGAATCCCGCCGGAGTCGAAGTAGGTATCCGTGCGACCGCGGGTGCGGTCGACGAGTTGGTCGGGAACCACCACCGCGCCGGGTCCAAGTTCAGCGGTGAGACTGCCCACCGCGCAGGGCCCAAACACGCGGCGCACGCCCAGCGCC
The DNA here is from genome assembly GCA_037138615.1 of Mycobacteriaceae bacterium. Classification (GTDB taxonomy): domain Bacteria; phylum Actinomycetota; class Actinomycetes; order Mycobacteriales; family Mycobacteriaceae; genus Mycobacterium. Next base: position 54,640 of record JBAXIA010000003.1, read on the forward strand.
CGCAATGCCCACATATTGGCCAGGTACGGCACGGTGTGCGGTGAGTACTCGTGGCTGCGACCATGGCGCGGCAGGAAGGCCACCTGATGCGTACCGACCTGGCCTACGGTGATCGGCGCACTCGGTTCACCGTAGGGCGTGTCGATGTTGACGCTGCGCGCATCGTCGCCGAAGAAGGTATAGAAGCCGCTGCCACCGATGACGCCGATCACGCAGACCATTGTGGGCCATTAGGCTTCGTGGAATGTTGCGGGTGACTATCTCGATGGCACTGGGGGTGCTTGCGGCCATATTGACCGGTGCCCTACGGGATGAGTGGCACTACTCGCCTGCGGTGGGCTGGATCGTGGCGGCATCGGTGTATCTGGCCACGACGTGGTGGGTGGTCGCACCCTTGGACGGGGCGGCCACCGAAGCGCACGTCAAACAGCGCCACGAAGACGGTGCTCCGACGGTCTCGCACATCATCATCCTCGTCGCTAGCGTCGCAAGCCTGGCCGGCGTCGGCTATCTACTGGTCGGGGCGGGCCCGGAGCGCCATCTCGGTGAGGCTGCGGTCGGCATCCTGAGCGTGATTGCGGCCTGGTTCGCCATCCACACCACATTCATGGTGCGCTACGCCCAGCTCTACTACCTGGGTGCCGAGCCGGATGCCGTCGGCTTCCACCAAACCGATTACAAGCCTCGCTTCCTCGATTTCGCCTATCTGGCATTCACCGTGGGTATGACGTATCAGGTATCGGACACCGACCTGGCCAGCCGGCCCATGCGCGGATCGGTTCTGGCACAGGCGCTGGTGTCGTTCATGCTCGGCGCGATCGTGCTGGCGAGCACCATCAACCTTGTCCTGCAGTTGGCCGGCCACTGATGGCCAGCGTCGCGCAGTGGATTGAGGGTGCGCGTCCGCGCACCCTGCCCAACGCAATCGCGCCGGTGGTCGCCGGCACCGGTGCGGCAGCCTGGCTGCACAGCGCCGTCTGGTGGAAGGCCCTGCTGGCGCTGGCGGTCTCGATGGCACTGATCGTCGGGGTGAACTACGCCAACGATTATTCCGACGGGATTCGCGGCACCGACGATGAGCGGGCCGGACCGCTTCGGCTGGTCGGATCGAAGGTCGCCGCCCCACGCGCGGTGCTGGGTGCAGCGGTCATCAGCCTTGCGGTGGCCGCCCTTGCCGGCGTGACCCTGGCGATTCTGACCGCACCCTGGCTGATCGCAGTCGGCGCGGCGTGCATTGCCGGCGCCTGGTTGTATACCGGAGGCTCGCGGCCGTACGGGTACGCCGGATTCGGCGAAGTCGCGGTGTTCGTCTTCTTCGGGTTGGTCGCGGTGTTGGGCACGCAGTACACCCAGGCACACCGGGTCGACCTCGTGGGCGCGACGCTGGCGGTGGCGACCGGCGCGTTGTCGTCAGCGGTATTGGTGGCCAACAACCTGCGCGATATCCCGACCGACGCGGTCGCCGGCAAGATGACTTTGGCAGTGCGACTCGGCGATGCACGGACCCGAGTGCTCTATCAGTCACTCCTGGTACTGGCCGGGGCTCTCACAGTGACATTGATGCGGGCGACGCCGTGGTGCGCGCTCGGCCTGCTCGCCGCGCCGCTGGCGCGCAGGGCCGCCGGACCGGTGCGGCGGGGTCGGGGCGGACGCGAACTGATCCCGGTGTTGCGTGACACCGGCCTGACAATGCTGGTGTGGTCGCTGGCGGTGGCGGCTGCACTGGCGTTCGGCCCTCGGGGCTGACTACTCCGGTGGATTCTTTTCCCCGCGTAGCCTGGCCTGCAAGTCCTCGCGATCATGGCGACGGCGCTCATCGACTTCGGCAATACCCGCGGTGGCGCGCCGGCGCAGCGGAGCCAGCAGCCAGATGCCCAGTGGCAGCGAGATCACGATCGCGAACAGCATGGCGATGACGAGTGGGAACTCCTTGATGCCGATCAGTCGCGCCGCGTAGAAGATGGCCGCCGTGAGCACCGCTACCAGCACAAGTCGGGCCAGCGTGTAGATGACCACGTCACCGACCATGCGACCGGTGCTGCCGACTGTCTCGTCATCCGTCACGGAGCTGAGCCTACCGACGCGCGTATATTCGGACCAAGGAGGTTTTTGTGCTTTATCTGCTGCTCATCCTTGCCATTGCGACGCTGGTCTACGTCGGCCTGCGGTCGGCTCGCGCGCACGCTCACCGGTCGACGCCGCGCGTTATCGGCCCGGACGACGACCCTGATTTCCTCTGGAAACTCGGCGGCGGCGACAAGCGCTAGCTCACTCCGGCGTAGGAGTGCAGGCCGACGGTCACCAGATTGATGAAAAACAGGTTGAACACCATGGCTACGAAACCGGCCACGTTGATCCACGCCGCCCTTCTATCCCGCCAGCCCGCCGTTGACCGCGCGTGCAGATAGGCCGCGTAGATCACCCATGCGATGAACGACAGCGTTTCCTTCGGATCCCAGCCCCAGTAGCGTCCCCACGCCTCCTCAGCCCAGATGGCGCCGAAGATGACCCCGAAACCGAATACCGGGAACGCAAAGATCGTTGTGCGGTAGGCGATCCGGTCCAGCGACTGGGCGTCGGGCAGTCGGGAGACGATCCGCGCTAATGTCGCTTGCGGAGCCGCCGGGCCGGCGCCATCGGGCCGCGCGTCAGGGTCCCCGAACCGCGACATCTTCAGCAGGAAGAGAATGCTGGCTACCCCGGCCACCAGGAACACCCCGGAGCCGAGGCTGACCACCGAGACGTGGATCGGTAGCCAGTAGGACTGCAGCGCGGGCATCACCGGCGCCGCGTTGGTGTAGAGCCACTTTCCCGACACCGTAAGCAGGATCAGCACCGGCACCAGAACGAACACCCACAGTGCCCGGAACTGCGGCTTGCGCAGCACCACCGAGGCCGCAACCAGACCGCAGAAACTGGTCAGGTTGATGAACTCGTACATGTTGCCCCAGGGCACCCGGGTGGTGGCCAGTCCGCGCAACACGATGCAACCCAATAACAGCGCAATGCCGAGGTAGACCAGTGCCAGGCCCGCCTTGCCGAAGCGGTCCGCGAGCGCGGGTGCCGGCGTCTCGACCACCACACCCGGCCGATCGGCGTCGGCGGCTACTCCCCCGGCAGTCACAAGTTCGCGCTGTTCGACCCGACGCCCGCGACTGGACGCGAGTTCAACAGCGAGCAGCATCAGCGCGAGGACAAGAACGACAACCGATGCGGTGAACGCCCAATCCGAGTAGCGGGCCAGGCCGATGTCGATGTGCTCGGTGTTCACGAACCCTCCGCTACTCGCTGGGCAAGCTTGTCGAACTCGCCGCCCCAGCCGGAATTATCGGTACGGGCCAATCCGCCCAATTCGACTTTCACCGTACCTGGGCCGTCGGGGATGATCCGAGCCCACACCCGGCGGCGGCGCACGATCAGGGAGACCAGAAGGCCCGCCATCATCGCCATCGCCGACGCCAGGACCCATGCCTGGCCGGGGTCGTGTGAGACCTGGAGATTGACGAACGGGGTCGCCCCGTCGAAACGCACCACGGTGCCGTCGTCCAGACGTACCTGTTGGCCGAGGGTGAGATTGGTGCGCTTGACCTTGGTCAAGCGCTTCTGCTCGAGGAGTCGGTGATCCAGGGTGAACAACGATTGCGGCCTCCCGCTGTCCAGTCCGGCGTCACCGCGGTAGATGTCGATCGCGACCGCGGGGTCTTTGAGTGTCGGGAAGCTCGACGACAGCAACGTGCCGTCCATCTGCTGAGTCGGCGCGAACAACCCCATGATGGCGAGCTGGTGCTTGCGCCGCTGGTCCGGCGGGTACAGCCCGGCTGGCGGGTCGATGCGCATCACGCCCGACGACAACAGGGTGCGCGGGTCATCCGGTCGCCACTGGATGGTCTGGGTGCGCTTCTGCCCGTCCGGAAATGTGACGGTGAAGGTTGGCGCGTAACCGTGGCCCTGCAGGTAGATCCGGTCGCCGCCGATTCGTAGCGGATGGTTGACCTCCAGCCGGTAGGGCCGCCAGGTATTCGAGGCGAGATCGGGTCCGGCCTGGTAATCGATATTCGACGCGAATGCGGTGGCCTGGCCGTTGGGCAGATAGCGAGCCTGAAAGTCGTTTACTCGAATGCACATCGGGTAGAGCGAGGTTCCGTCGACACTGTTGCCCGCGCGGAAAGAATCGAACACTGCCGGGGATGCGGAGCAGAAGCCGGGTCCGCCGTTGGCAATGACAATGACGTTGCCCTCATAGCCGAACAGCTTGCCCAGCGCGACGGCGACCAGCAAGCCCAGTAGCGAGAAGTGGAAGACGATATTGCCGAACTCGCGCAGATAACCCTTCTCAGCCGAGATCTCCGTGACACCGTCAACCTGGCGGGTGACCCGCCGCCAGCCGCGTAGGTCGGAATTGATTTGGGCAACAACCGATTCGGGTGTGCCTGCGACGGTCACGTCCGCGTTTTTAGGCAGCCGACCCAGGTTCCGCGGAGCCGCTACCGGCACGGCACGCAGGCTGCGCATGTGCTCGAAGGTTCGCGGGGTCAAACAACCCACTAGCGAGATGAACAACAGCGCATAGATGGCCGTGAACCAAAAACTGGAGAACACATCAAACAATTGGAGGCGGTCCAGCCACGGACCGATGGTGGGGTGCTCGGAGATGTACTGCTGCACCTTCGACTCATTGAGGCTGCGTTGCGGCAGCAAAGCACCGGGTACCGCGCCCAGAGCGAGCAAAAAGAGCAGCGCCAGCGCGGTGCCCATGGAGGTCAGCGCTCGCCAAGTGTTACGCGCATAGGCGAGAAGGGTTTTCACAACACCGGTGCTCAAATCGGCAGCCTCACGTCACTGACGAACGCGTCGCGCACCCACGAGATGAAGTCATTCCACACGCCGGTCACCAGGGCCAGTCCGACAACAATGAGCAGGATGCCCCCGAACATCTGAATGGCGCGGGTGTGGTTGCGCAGCCAACCGAATGCCCCAACCGCCCATCCGGAACCCACTGCCAGCGCGATGAACGGAATGCCCAGACCCAGGCAGTAGGCGATCACCAGGGCCACGCCGCGCGCGACACTGGCGCCGTCGGTGGCCGATGCGACCGCGATGACACCGGTCAGTGTCGGCCCCAGACACGGTGTCCAGCCGAGCGCGAACACCGCACCGAGCAGTGGCGCGCCGGCCACACCGGCCAGTTGGCGCGGGGCGAATCGGGCCTGCCGCTGCAGGGCCGGAATAAATCCGATGAAGACCAGACCCATGATGATGGTCACGATGCCACCGATACGTTGCAGCACAACCTGATTGGTGATCAGCGTGGTCGTCATACCGAGTACAGCGACGGTTCCCAGGACGAATACCGCGGTGAATCCGGCGACGAATAGCGCTGCGGATCCCACGACCCGCCAGCGTCGCGGCACGTCAGCCCCGTCCACACCGTCGTCAACCCCGACCACAGCCGCCAGGTAGGACAGATACCCGGGAACCAGTGGCACCACGCACGGTGAGGCGAATGACACCAGGCCGGCCAGCACACAGAGTCCCAGCGCTACCAGCAGCGGGCCTGCCGACGCCGTCTCAGCGAGACCGGTCACCGCTCGGCTGCCAGCCGCTGTACCACCGGCAGCAGATCCTCGGCGAGTAGTTCGCGAAGGAACACTGCGGCGACCCGATGTTCGCGGTCCAAAACCACCGTCGAGGGAATCACGGTGGTGGGGTACTTCCCGCCGAAGGCGATCATGGTGCGCATGGCCGGGTCGTAGATGGAAGGAAAGGTGATCTTGCGATCGGTGATAAAATCTCGGGGAGCTTCAATGTCGTTGTCGCGGACGTCGATTCCCAGGAACGCCACACCCTGATCGCGAGTGGCGTCGTAAACCTTTTGCAGCTGGGTGATCTCGGCGCGGCACGGCCCGCACCACTGTCCCCAGATGTTGATCACCACCACCTTGCCGGGGAAGTCGTTCAGCGAGATGGTGCGTGTCGTGTCCATCAGATCGGGCCCCGACACGGGTCCCGGTTCGCCGCGGCTCTGCGGCGGGTCGTAGACGATGTCGGTCTTGCCGCCCGGTGCGACGAACTCGAAGGTGCCGCCCTGGGCGACGGCGTCATCGCCGGTTGAGCAGCCGGCGACCAATGCCGCCGCGGCCGCCGCAGCGAGGGTGTTCGCGAGGAACCGCTTCACTCTCCCGCCGGCTCCCAGTACTTCCAGTCCACGAGTTCGTCGCCATCAAAGACGAAGGTGTTCAGTGAGGCCAGGTCGCACATTCTTTTGCGCGGATCGTGCGGCAGTCGGTGACCGAGCATCGAGCGGCGCAGAATCTCCACCGGCAGTTGGTGACTGACGCAGACCACCTCGTGTCCGATACCCAACATCCGGGCCTCGACGACTGCTCGGCGCATCCGCGCGGCAACCTGCTTGTAGGGCTCACCCCAGGACGGCCGCAGCGGGTTGGCCAAGTACTTCCAGTTGCGCGGGTCACGCAGTGCGCCGTCGCCGGGTGAAACACGCTGCCCTTCGAAGACGTTCTCGGACTCGATGAGGTCCCCATCGGTGCCGATCGTCAGTCCGTGGTGTCCGGCGATGGGTGCCGCCGTCTGCTGGGCGCGCTCCAGTGGCGAGGCGATCACCGCGACGATGTCGCGGCCGGCCAGTGCGTCGCCGACCGCCTGAGCCTGGGCCTTGCCACGCTCAGACAGATAGAAGCCCGGCTTGCGCCCGTAGAGGATCTTGTCCGGGTTATGTACCTCGCCGTGGCGCATGACATGCACGGTGGTGCGGTCGCTCATGGTTGTCTGGCTTCCGCTGCGGCCTGTGCTGCCGCCGGCAGTGCGTCCGCAATGCGCTCGAAAGCATCGTCGTCGAGAGCGGCGGAGACGAACCAGGTTTCGAAGGCACTCGGCGGGGCATAGACACCGGCATCCAGAAGCGAGTGGAAAAACGCCGGAAAACGCCAGGTGTCACTGTCCCGGGCGGCAGCGAAGTCGGTGACCGGATCCTCGGCGAAGAACACCGATAGGAAGTTGCCCGCCCGCGGAACCTGATGCGCAACACCGGCTTCGGTCAGCGCACCGGACAGTAGGCCGGCCAACCGATCGGCTGCTGTATCCAGTGCGGCGTACACCGCATCGTCAGCGTTGCGAAGAGTGGCCAGGCCGGCCGCCACCGCGACCGGGTTTCCGGAGAGCGTTCCCGCCTGGTACACGGGTCCGAGTGGGGCGAGGCGTTCCATCACGTCGGTGCGCCCGCCGAAGGCCGCCGCAGGCAGTCCTCCGCTCATGACCTTGCCGAAGGTGAACAGATCGGCATCGACGGGATCAATTCCGTACCAACCGGATCGGCTCATCCGGAATCCGGTCATCACCTCGTCGACGATCAGTAGTGCTCCGTGCTGCGCGGTGATCCGGCGCAGCGCGGCGTTGTAGCCGGGCAGGGGCGCGACCGCACCCATGTTTCCCGGGCAGGCCTCGGTGATGATCGCGGCGATGGTGTCGCCGAAGGCGGCGAAGGTCTCCTCCACGGCGGCGACATCGTTATAGGGCAGGACGATGGTGTCGGCGGCGGTGGCACCGGTGACACCGGGCGAGGAGGGCAGTCCTAGGGTGGCCACGCCGGAGCCGGCGTCGGCCAGTAGCGCATCAACGTGGCCGTGATAGCAGCCGGAGAACTTGACGATCTTGGCCCGCCCGGTGAAACCGCGGGCCAGGCGCACCGCGCTCATGGTGGCCTCGGTGCCGGAGTTCACCAGCCGGACCCGCTCTACCGGGGCGACCCGGGCGATGATCTCGGCGGCCAGTTCGGTTTCTCCGGCCGTCGGGGCGCCAAATGACAGCCCGTCGGCAGCCGTCCGCTGCACGGCCTCCACCACAGCCGGGTGGGCGTGACCGAGAATCATCGGACCCCAGGAGCAGATCAGGTCGACATACCGGTTGCCGTCGGCGTCGGTGAGCCAGCAGCCTTTCGCCGAGGCGATATAGCGGGGCGTGCCGCCAACGGAGTTGAAGGCCCGCACCGGGGAGTTGACCCCGCCCGGGATCACCCCGCAGGCCTCGGCGAACAGTTTCGCCGAGGCGGTCGTGGGTGCCGCCTGCCCGCTCATAAGCACCAGTGTTCCAGTCCGGACACCGCGGTCAACTACAGGGTGTAGTTCCTGTATCGGGCGAGGTTCAGTGGAACCGCTTAAGCCGCAGACTGTTCGCCACCACCAGAACTGAGGAGACCGCCATCGCTGCACCGGCGATCATCGGGTTCAGCAATCCCAGCGCGGCCAGCGGAATCGCTGCAGCGTTGTAGCCGAACGCCCAGAACAGGTTCTGCTTGATGATCCGCAACGTGCGCGCCGACAGCCGCAGCGCGGTCGGGACCGTCCGCAGGTCGCCGCGAACCAGCGTGATGTCGCCGGCCTCGATCGCGGCGTCGGTTCCGGTTCCCATCGCCATTCCGATATCGGCGGTGGCCAGCGCGACCGAGTCGTTGACGCCGTCGCCGACCATGGCGACCCGGCGACCACGGGCCTGCAGCGCGCTGATGGCGTCGGCCTTCTGCGACGGCAACACCCCCGCGATGACATCGGCGGCGGCGATGCCGACCTCAGCAGCCACCCGGGCGGCCACGGCCTGATTATCTCCGGTCAACAGCATCGGGGTGATTCCCAGCGCCTTCAGTTCGGCGATCGCCTCGGCGCTGGTCGGCTTGACCGTATCGGCCAGCCGGATCACACCGCGACGGGCACCGTTCCAGCTCACCTCCACGCTGGTGCGCCCGTCCGAGTCCGCGGCCTTCGTCACCCGGACCGCCGTACCGTCCACCACACCGCTGACTCCAGTTCCCGGATCATTGGCGAAGTCGGTCACCGGGACGATCGTCAGACCCTGCTCGCGCGCCGCGGTGACGATGGCGGCCGCGACCGGATGCTCGGAGGCGGCCTCCACCGCCGCCGCATGCGCCAGCACCTCAGCCGAGTCCTCGCCTGGCTGGGCCTCGATGGCTCCGACGGTCATCTGCCCGGTGGTTACCGTGCCGGTTTTGTCGAGTACCACCGTGTCGATACCGCGAACGGTCTCGAGCACCTGCGGCTTCTTGATCAACACCCCCAGTTGAGCACCGCGACCGGTGCCGACCAGAATCGCCGTCGGTGTGGCCAGACCGAGAGCGCACGGGCAGGCGATGATCAGCACCGCAACCGCAGCGGTGAACGCAGCGGTTGCCGAGTGACCGGTTAACAACCAGCCGGCCAGCGTCACCGCCGCGATGACGAGGACGACGGGAACGAATACCGCGGACACGCGGTCAGCGAGCCGCTGGATGGAGGCCTTGCCGGTCTGCGCATCAGAGACCATTTTGGCCATCCGGGCAAGTTGCGTATCACTACCAACCCGATTGGCGCGCACCAGGATCCGGCCATAGGTATTGACCGCGCCACCGAGCACCGCATCGCCGGCCGATACGTCAACGGGCACTGATTCACCGGTCATAGCCGAGGTGTCCAATGCCGATGCACCATCGATCACGACACCATCGGTAGCAATCCGTTCGCCAGGGCGCACCACGATCACGTCACCGACGACGAGTTCGTCAGCGCCGATCCTGACCTCCTCGTCGTCACGCACCACCGTGGCCTCCTTGGCGCCCAGCGACAGCAGGGCCCGCAGAGCAGAGCCGGCCGAACGTTTGGCCTTGGCCTCGGAGTAGCGACCGGCGAGCAGGAACACCGTGACCGCGGCGGCGACTTCGAAGTACACATGTCCGCCCGAGCCGGTGATCACGACGAATGCCGACCACAGGTAGGCGGCCAGCGTGCCGATCGACACCAGGGTGTCCATGGTGGACGTGCCGTGACGGGCGCTGTTCAGCGCCGCCCTATGGAACGGGTAACCGCCCCAGAACACGATCGGCGTGGCCAGTGCGAGCACCAGCGGTTGCCAGCCCGGAAACTGCCGTGCCATCACCATCGACAGCGCCACCACTGGGACCGCCAGCACCGCCGAGCCGATCAGCCGGGGCCGCAACTGCTCCTCCGGCAGGTCGTGGTTCATGTGGTCGCCATGGCCCATGTGGGTGTGATCGATCACCGAGGCGTGATAGCCGCATGCTTCCACCGCACGGATCAGGTCGTGGGTGCTCACCTCCGCAGAGTGCTCGACGTGGGCCTGCTCGACGGCGAAGTTCACCGTGGCCGCCACTCCGTCGAGGTGGTTGAGGCCGCCCTCGATCTTCGAGGCGCAGGAGGCACAGCTCATCCCGGTCAGCCGTAAATCTGTGGTCGTCATGGCCGTCAATATACCCCTAGGGGGTATATTGATCAAGGTGGGATTGCAGCGCCGCCCGTCGCAAACCTGCCACACCGAAGACACCCAGGACACCGGCCACCGTTGCCAACGCCAACGTCAGGACCATCATCGGCGGGTCGTAGACCACCGACACGGTGGCGGGCTGTCCGTCGGTGACCGGAGCCACATCGACCAGGCTCTTGACCTGCGACCAGCACAGCGCCGCACCGGCCACCGCCGCGACGGCCGCAATTAGCTGCGCGACATGTCGCACCCGAGCTTTCATCCGGCATCCACCAGGGTGGTCAATGCCGACCGCAACGCCTCGTGGTCGCGCGCCCAGGCCTGCGCGGTGCGATCGTTGATCAGCTTCAGTCCGATCCCGGTGCGCCTCTTGGGGACACCGTTGAGTTCCCCGAGCGCACGGGCCTCCTGCCATTTCTCCAGTGGCTCACCGGATTTCACAGTGTTCTCAGCCTCGGGGTAAACCGCGATGATCTCGCTGATCGGCAGCGTCTCGGTACCCTGCCGCAACGTGTCGGCAGTCAGTTCGACACTGGTGTGGATACGCGCCGCCCGGACCTGCACCGCTAGGAATCCGCACATCATCACCAGGAAGAACAGTGGCACGGTCGGCTGGAACCCCAGTCCCGCGCTGAACTGGATGAAGACCATCACCAGCGCACCCACCACACCCAGCCATAGCCAATGCCAGCTCGCGCCGTTCTCGAAGAACAGTCGTTCGCCGGTACCGGAGGCCGGGTTGTCAGACATCGGGCGCCACCGCGCGCCGGTTCATGATCAACGTGCCGGCGATAATAGGCAGCAGGCTGAGCAGAGCCAGAATGTGAATGCGCAACTCGAAGCCAACGGCCAGTGAAACCAACACCACAATCGCCAATCCCAGGGCCGTCGCCGCCCGGCGGTACCGGGTATCACCGGCTCGGGCACGCCTGGCGAACCCCGCCAGTGCCACAGCCGCCAGTGCAAACAGCACTCCGACACCCCGATACAGCCGCAGATAGTTCCGAACAGACTGATCGGACACCGTCGGCGGGGCGGCCCGGCGCAGGGCGTCGAACCCCACCGTGGCGGCCATCAATCCACCGAGCATCAACAAAACGGCACCTACGACAAGCAGCCAGAACGCAGTGGCGCTGCCGCCGGATCGTGGTTCACTCGCTGTCATATCAGGCAACCCTAGCCGCAGATCAGCGGGTGAAGAACTTGTGCGAGTCGGGGCGATGAAGTAGGTAGATGCCGCCGCCGATGAGCACCGAGCCGACAATGCCGGTGACCGCGAACACCACCGCCGACACTGTTGGCCGCACGACGGTGATCAGGCTCGCCAGACTGTAGAAGATCGTGCCAAGCCCGCCACCGGTCAGCACGGTGCGGGTCCAGCGATACCCCGACCGCATCAGAAGTAGAAAGGTGAGGGTCACCGCGCCGACGGCGAGTGTGAATGCGGTGCTGAGAACTGCAACGGCCATCGTGGCGCCGGTGGTGGTCGCGGTGAAATAGATGTCGACGATCTGTCCGATGATCAGTAGCGGCAGCGCGGCCAGCCACAGCCAGAAGCCAGTGTCGACGTCGGCGGGCCGCGACGGTGTCGCGCTCGTCGGCTGCGCGCTCACGTCAGCCAACCCGCCGCATCGGCCGCCCAGTAGGACAGCACGATATCCGCGCCGGCCCGGCGGATGCTGAGCAACGACTCCAGTGCCGAAGCACGGCAGTCCACCCAGCCATTGGCGGCCGCAGCGGCGATCATGGAGTACTCACCGGACACCTGATAGGCCGCCACCGGAACGGGGGAAATCTCCGCGGCGGCCCGAACGATATCGAGGTAGGCCATCGCCGGCTTGACCATCACGATGTCGGCACCCTCCTCGATATCGAGTGTGATCTCGCGCAACGCCTCGCGGGAGTTACCGGTGTCCTGCTGGTAGGTGCGCCGATCCCCGTCAAGCCCGGAGCCAACGGCTTCCCGGAACGGTCCGTAGAACGCCGAGGCGAATTTGGCTGCATAGGCCAGGATCGCCACATCGGAGAAACCGGCGGCATCGAGGCCATCCCGGATCGCCGCCACCTGACCGTCCATCATTCCGCTGGGACTGACAACGTGCACACCCGACTTCGCTTGGGCAACAGCGAGTTTGACGTACTGAGTGTTTGTGGCATCGTTGTCGACGCGGCCCGCATCGTCCACAATTCCGCAGTGGCCGTGGTCGGTGAACTCGTCGAGGCAGGTGTCGGCCATCAGCACCGTGGCATCGCCGAGATCGTTGGTCAGATCACGCAACGCGGCATTGAGGATGCCATCCGGACGCAGGCCGACCGAGCCGGTGGCGTCCCGGTCCTCGATACGTGGCACACCGAAGATCATCAGTCCGCCAACGCCGGCCGCGACGGCGTTGGCGGCCGCGCTGCGCAGCGAGTCCCGGGTGTGCTGTACGACGCCGGGCATCGACGCAATCGGTCGCGGGTCGTCGATGCCGTCGGCGACGAACATCGGAAGTACCAGATGCCTTGGCTCAAGGGAAGTCTGAGCCACCAACCGGCGCATGGCGGCACTGGACCGCAGTCGACGCGGGCGATGCCTGGGGTACGACATGGCAGAAGCCGTTCGCCTTACCGGCGGCGGCTCTTCTTGCGCGGCGGCGGCAGTGCGCCCTCGGCACGCAGTCGGGCGGCATGCTGCGCCAGCGCATCGACCAATGGGCCGACGGCGGCGGTTTCCGGCTGCACATCGACGCGGAGGCCGAATTCCGCTGCAGTCTCAGCAGTCTTGGGGCCGATGCAGGCGACAATGGTCCGGGAGTGCGGCTTGCCCGCGATACCGACAAGGTTGCGCACCGTCGAGGAGGAGGTGAAGCAGACCGCGTCGAATCCGCCGGACTTGATCATCTCCCTGGTCTCAGCCGGTGGCGGTGCCGCCCGCACCGTGCGGTACGCGGTTACATCCTCGATTTCCCAACCGCGGTCCCGCAGGCCCTCGGACAGCGTCTCGGTGGCGATATCTGCGCGGGGCAGCAGCACCCGGTTGACCGGGTCGAAAATGCTGTCGTAATCGGGGAACTCGTCGAGCAGACCGAGTGAGGACTGTTCGCCGGCGGGCACCAACTCGGGGCTGATCCCGAACGCGCGAACCCGATCAGCGGTTGCCTCACCGACACAGGCGATCTTCACACCGGAGAATGCCCGAGCGTCGAGACCGAACTCGGCGAACTTCTCCCACACCGCTCGCACGGCATTCGTTGAGGTGAAGACGACCCACTGGAAACGGCCATCGACCAAACCCTTCACGGCCCGCTCCATCTGGGCAGGGCTGCGCGGTGGCTCGACGGCGATGGTCGGCACTTCGATCGGCAGCGCGCCATGCGAGGTCAGCCGCTCGCTCATCTCGCCGGCCTGATCCTTGGTGCGCGGCACCAGCACCGTCCAGCCGTACAGTGCCCGACTCTCCCACCAGTTCAGCTTGTTGCGGTGGGTCACAGTCCGGCCCACGGTGACAACCAAAGGTCCGGCCAGCGGACCGGCCGGATCGCCGGCGCCCGGCGCGGTGCGTTCGGTCAGCCCCCGCAGAGTCGACTCCACCGAACGCTGTGCGCAGCTGGTGCCCTCAGCGGTTACGACACACGGCGTCGTCTCGGACAGTCCAAACTCGATCAGTGTGCGGGCGGCCTCGGCCAGGTGTGACACCGTCGCGGTGAGGATCAGTGGGCCGGGCGCCGCGGCCAACGCCGCCCAGTCGACCTGGCCGCGCACATCAGCGACGGTGTGGGTGGAGCCCAGGGGTAATCCGGCATAGGTGGGAACTGCGACGGTGGCCGGCAAGCCCGGTACGACGTCGAAGACCACCTGGGTGCGTGAGACGGCGTTGACCTCGGTGATGACCGAGTCCACCGAGAATGGGTCACCGGCAACCAGGCGGACGACGTCGGCGCCTGCCTTTGCCTCAGCGACAAGGGTCTTGGCCACCTCGGCGGGCTCACCAAGTGCCGGCCGGATATCCGGACCCACCGCTACCACCGGCGGGGCGGTCTGATCTGCACCCTCGGCCGATACGTTCGGCGCGGGGACCGGGCCCACCGCGGGAGGAAGCGCGGTACCGACAACGGCCAACACCGCAGGCGGAACGTCGGGATCGGTGAAAACCAGGGCGGCGTTGGCCAGCACACTGCGCGCACGAGTCGTCAGCAGGCCGGGGTCGCCCGGACCTGATCCGACGAACGTGATGCGTCCCGGCTTCGGCTTGCGCCCGCGGCCGCTCCCGCTACCAGTCATCTTCACTCCCGTTCCCACTGCCTATCACGCCAGTCCGATCGACATGACTTCGCGCGCACCGAGTTCGAACAGCTCCGCGGCGACCGAGAGCCCAAGCTCTGCGGGCCGGCCGGGGTTGCCGATACCGGACGCACGGATCACATCGGATCCGTCCACCGCCGCCACGCATGCGCGCAGTGACAGTTCCTCGAAGACGCGGCCGTCGTCATCGATGGACTCGACCACCTCCGCGATCGCGCCCACCGGTGCGGAACAACCCGCCTCCAAGTCGGCCAAAAGGGTTCGCTCCGCAACGACCGCGGTGCGACTGTCGGGGTCGTCAAACCCCGCCAACAGCGCCGCGAGACCGGTATCACCCGCGCGACATTCCAGCGCGAGCGCACCTTGAGCCGGTGCTGGGACCATCTGCACCGCCTCCAGTGTCTCCGTGACGTCTCCGAGTCGTCCGAGGCGAGCCAGACCCGCCCGGGCTACCACGATGGCGTCAAGATCACCGCTGCCTACCCTGTTCAACCTGGTGTCCAGATTGCCTCTTAGGGGGCGGATTTCCAAACCCAGACCCAGTGCTCTAAGCTGCGCCGCCCTCCGGACGGATGACGTGCCGACAACTGAACCCACCGGCAACTCACCGAGCACCAGTCCGTCACGGGCCACCAGGGCGTCACGCGGATCCCCGCGGCGTGGCACGGCGGCAATCACGAACCGCTCATCGAAAGCCGTCGGCAAATCCTTGTAGGAGTGCACGGCCATATCGACCTGGCCAGTGGCGATCGCCTCGCGCAGAGCCGCGGTGAAGACTCCTACACCGATTTCGGCGACCGGCTTGGACGATCGGTCCCCCTCGGTCGCGATGATGACCAACTCGGCCCGATGGCCGCGTTCGATAAGCTGATCGCGGATTGTCCCGGCCTGTGTCCTGGCCAGCAGACTTCCCCGGGTACCGATCCGGATCACTGAATCGTCGCTGGCGGCCAAGCGTTCTACTCGGCGCCGTCAGGTCGACCGGTATCGGATTCCATTGCAGGCGAGATGATTTCACCTGATGCAACGGCGTCGACGGACTGCGGATCGAGTTCGAATAATTCCCGTAACGCCTCGGCATAGGTGTTGCCACCCGGTGCGGCTGCCAGTTGCTTGATCCGCACCGTAGGGGCATGCAACAACTTGTCGACGACTCTGCGCACGGTCCGGCCCACTTCGTCGCGCTGGGCGTCATCCAGGCCCGGCAACCGGTGCTCCAACCGCAGCAACTCGGTCTCCACCACGTCGGCCGCCCGCTGCCGCAGCGCCGTCACGGTGGGGGTCACCTCCGCCATCCGCTGGCTGGCCAGGTACGCAGCAACCTCAGCCGCGACGATCTGGCGGGCGGCGTCGGCGTCGGCAGTGGCCGCCCGCGCTGACGGCTCGCGCTGGATGCGGTCCATGTCGATCACCGAGACGCCGGGCAACCCGGCGACGGCGGGATCAATATCGCGCGGCATCCCGAGGTCACACAGCACCAACGGCTCGCCAAATTCGCCGCGCTGCCCGGCGGCCAGCGCGTGGTGGACGTCGGCCAGTGTCACGACCGGGCGTACCGCCCCGGTGCAGCTGACCACCAGATCGACGGCTGCCATGGCCGCCGGTAACTGGTCAAGGGTCATCGCCTGAGCGCTCGCCCCCTGCTCGTTGAGGCTCTGCGCCAATCGTTGGGCCCGGGGCAACGAACGATTGACGACGTTGACGTGCGCCACCCCCAGCCGGACGAGGTGCGCGGCCGTCAGGGCGCCTATCGAGCCGGCGCCGATCACGGTTGCGGTTCGTCCGGTCAGTGCGGTGTAGGAGGGACCCAACTCGGGCCGATAGAGGCGCTCGGCGGCGACATGCAGGGCGACCGACACCACGCTGGCGCCCGCGGCGCCGACGGCCGTCTCGGAGTGCACCCGCTTGCCGACTGCCAACGCCCGCTGGGCCAGATCGTGCAGAGTGCGTCCCACGGTCCGGTTTGCCTCAGCGGTGGCGTAGGCGCGGCGGACCTGTCCGAGCACCTGCTGCTCGCCGACGACCGCGCTGTCCAGCCCGCTGGTCACCGCAAAAAGATGCTCGACGGCGGCCTCGCTGTATCGGACGTAGGCGTGTCTGGTGAGATCGCCCGTCGACATGCCGGAATGGTCGGCCAGCACCTGACCGATCGCCGAGAGACCACCGTGGAAGGCATCGACGACCGCATAGACCTCGACCCGGTTGCAGGTCGACAGGATCATGGCCTCGGTTACCAGCGGCGATTGCAGCACGGAATCGACCAGCTTCACCTGATCAGATTCATCGGCGGCTAGCTGCTCGAGAACCGAGACCGGCGCGCTGCGGTGAGATACCCCGAACAACAGGACGCTCACGCGACGATCACCTGACCTGCTCCCTCGCTGCTCGGGGTTGATCTATCGGGGTTGATCTTTCGGCAGAAATTACCTGCCACGTTAATGGCTTCGCAGCGGCCTCACCAAATTGTGTTCGGTGTTCACCGGTTTGCGACGTCGGCCCGCAGACGGGCCTCGTCTAGGCCTTTTCGACGTCGGCCCGCAGACGGGCCTCGTCGATATCCCAGTAGCTGTGCTCCCGGCCGTCGAGCAGAACCACCGGCAACCGGTCGCCGTACTCGGCCCGCAGCGCCGGGTTACCCGCTGCGGCCACTGCGTCCACATCGGTGCTGGACAATCCAAAGCCCAGTTCGACGGCCAATTCAGCCAGCCGGTCGTAGACCCGCTGACAGATACCGCACCCCTGCCGGGTGAGCAGTTCAACATGCGCTCGAGTCATCGCAGGCCAGTGTCGCATCCCCTCGATAGGCTGAACCCCATGGGCGACCGGGAAGACGGCCAGGATCTGGCGGGCCTGGAGGCTGTGCCCGCCGCGCCGCCGGCCGACCTGACCGCTGCCGCGTTCTTCGATGTCGACAACACACTGGTTCAGGGCTCGTCGCTGGTGCACTTCGGTCGTGGCCTCGCCGCACGCAAGTACTTCCGGTACAGCGAGGTGTGGAAGTTCATCTACGCCCAGGCCAAATTCCAATTGACCGGTCGGGAGAACAGCGAGGACGTCGCCGAAGGCCGACGCAAGGCGCTGGCGTTCATCGAAGGCCGTTCAACTGCGGAGTTGGCCACCCTCGGCGCCGAGATCTACGACGAGATCATCGCCGACAAAATCTGGTCCGGCACCCGCGCACTGGCGCAGATGCATCTCGACGCAGGACAGCAGGTGTGGCTGGTCACCGCGACACCGTACGAACTGGCCGCGACCATCGCCGAACGCCTTGGTCTGACCGGGGCACTGGGCACCGTCGCGGAATCGGTCGACGGTGTGTTCACCGGCCGCCTGGTGGGCGACATTCTGCACGGGCTCGGTAAGGCGCACGCGGTGCGGGCTTTGGCGATCCGGGAGGGCCTCAACCTCAAGCGCTGCACCGCCTACTCCGACAGCTACAACGATGTGCCGATGCTGTCGCTGGTGGGTACTGCAGTTGCCGTCAACCCCGACGCCGACTTGCGGGAGCTCGCACGTGAACGGGGTTGGGAGATCCGCGATTTCCGCACCGCGCGCAAGGCGGCCCGGATCGGCGTGCCCTCGGCACTGGCGATCGGGGCGGTGGGCGGCGCGGTCGCCGCGGCCGTGTCGCGCCGGCACGACCACGATTAGTGGGTGTGCCAAGCCTGACGCGATAGGCTCCCGCAATGTCATTCGCCAGCGACATCATCGGTACCCACTACCGCTACCACGACTACTTCCTGGTCGGCCGGGAGAAGATCCGCGAGTACGCGTCAGCGGTCCAGTCCGATGACCCACTGCACTTCAGCGAAGAGGCGGCCAAGGCTGCCGGCTATCCCGATGTCGTCGCACCGCTGACCTTCATCGCGGTGGCGGGCCGCCAGGTTCAGTTGGAGATCTTCAAACAGTTCGACGTCGGGATCAACCTGTCCCGGGTCATTCACCGCGACCAGAAGATTCTCTTCCATCGTCCGGTATTCGCCGGCGACAGGCTGTATTTCGATTCCTGGCTGGATTCTGTGCTGGAGTCGCACGGCACGGTGATCAGCGAGATGCGCAGCGAGGTCACCGATGCCGAGGGCAAGCCGGTGATCACGACAATCGTGACGATGATCGGCGAAGCCGCGGGCGCTGAAGATGATGCCCTGGTGGCCACGATCGCCGCCCGGGCACAGGCGCGGCAGGCGAACGGCTGATCAGCCGAGGAATGTATTGCGTCGCTGACCCAGCAGTACGAACAACGTCTGCTGGATGGTCTCGCGCACCTCATCGGTGATCTCGAAGGTGACCATCGGATCATCGGCTGCCGTCTCGTCGTAGTCCGAGGTATCGACAGGTGCACCGAATGCGATATGCCACTTTGACGGTAGCGGGACCAGGCCCAGCGGGCCGGCCAGCGGGAACAGGGGTGTGACGGGGAAATATGGCACCCCAAGTACCCGGGCCAGCAACTTGACGTCGGCCAGCATGGGGTAGATCTCTTCGGAACCGACGATCGAACACGGGATGATCGGTGCCTTGGCGCGCAACGCCGCCGAGACGAACCCGCCCCGGCCGAAGCGTTGCAGCTTGTAGCGGTCCCGGAAGGGCTTGCCCAGGCCCTTGTAGCCCTCGGGGAACACCGCCGTGAGCTCGCCGCCGGCGAGTAGCCGATTCGCGTCGGCGATGCAGGCCATGGTGTGGCCGGCTCTGCGGGCGATCGGGCCCACCACCGGCATATCGAACACGATGTCGGCGGCAAGCAGGCGCAGATCGCGGTGCGCCGGGTGGTGATCGCGAACCGCCACCGACAGCATCGGGCCATCGAACGGCAGCGTGCCGGCGTGGTTGGCGACGACGAGGCCGGCACCGGTATCTGGCAGGTTCTCGATGCCGCTGACCTCGACCCGGAACCACTTGTCGTAGAAGAACCGCAACGCGGGTAGAACGACCGCGTCGTTGTACTGCGGATCGAAGCCGAACTCGTCGACGGTGTAGTCACCGGTGAGGCGCTTGCGGATGAAGTCGGCGAGTCCGGCAATGCGTTGCGTCAGATCGCTACCGTCCGATTCGGCCGCCGCCTCGCGTCGCTGCTCGAACTCGCGGATGACGCCTTCGATCTCTTCGGCGGTACCGGTCGGCGGTTTCGGCAAGGCCGAGGGGTGCCGACGGGAGGAACTGGCACGCTGCGAGACGCCGTGCAGGGGAATCACTTTCGCCTTCGAATCGCCAATCACGTCGCTCACCTCCCCCACCGCTGCGCCACCGCCAGCACCCGGTTCTCCACTGAGCGTACCCAGTCCGGATCGATGATGGGCGTAAGGCCGCGACCGCGGACGAAGTCGTCGAAGGCCTCAAGCGTCGTCCACTTCGGCTCGAAGCCCAGCTCGGTGCGCATCCGGGTGGTGTCCATCACGCGGCCATAACTGAGATAGTCCAGCTGGTCGCGATTGACTTCGCTGTTCATCGTCGCTTTGCGCACCGAATCGACCGCGCCCACCCCGAACGTCGGCACCGGCAGCGACAACCGGCCGGCCCGACGGATCGCCTGCGACATCATGACGATCCCCCTGGCCCCGATATTGAACGTGCCCGGCGTGGCAGCCATGGTGGCCCGCTCCAGCGCGCCCAGAGCGTCCTGCTCATGTAACAACTGCAGCCGGGCGTCGTGGCCGAGCACAGTAGGCACCACCGGCCCGGAGAGGTAGCGTGACAGCGCGGTATCCATGGCGGGGCCGATCATGTTGGCGAGCCGCAGAATGGTCACCGCGATATCCGGCCGACGCCGACCCAGCCCGCGGGCGTAGCCCTCGATATCGACGCTGTCGCGGGCGAAGCCCTCTCGGGGCGGGCGTCTGCTACTGCCGTCCTCGGTATGGACCACCGGGTCGTGCGGATGAGATCCGTAGACCTCGGAGGTGGACTTGAGGACCACCCGTCGAACCGACGGCGCCTTTTGACATGCGGCGAATAGTTGCATGGCACCCATGACGTTGAGTTCCTTGAGCGTGGCACCCCCACCCGAGCGCGGCACATAGGATGCGGCCGCAGCATGCACCACGGTATCCACGTCGCCGTTGCGGATCACCTTGGCGATAAAAGGATTTCGAATATCGGCACGAACGAACTCAGCCCGGCCCATCCGCCGCTGCAGATCCTTACTGGGTGCGATGGCGTCGACCGCGATAACTTTGTCGATCAGCGGGTTCTGCACCAACCGTGCGGTCAGGTAGCCGCCGAGGAAACGGCAAGCACCGGTGACGAGGACAACCTTGGGATGATCCGGCACCTCGGTGCCGGCGTCGCCGGACTCCATGGCAGCAGCCTATCGGCCGATCCAGCGAACGGCGCGGTGGAGAGACCGGCCAGGATCCCGGTGGCGGCTACTTACCCAGTTTTCTGCGCTGGACCCGGGTGCGACGCAGCAACTTGCGATGCTTCTTCTTGGACATGCGCTTGCGCCGCTTCTTAATGACTGAACCCATGAACTCCGCTACCTCAAGTACCAATCGCCCGCTTCACGCCGGGCCTGCCTGTGTCCCGGTCACCTTACCCAAGCGGACGTTGGGAACGAAAACCGGATGATCCCCTGGCCGCTTAGCCGGCGTCGAAGTACGACGTCTCCAGCAGGTCATGGACGGCTTTGGCGTGGACTCGGAACGAGCGGCCCACCCGAACGGCGGGCAGTTCCCCGTTGTGCACCAGCCGGTACACCGTCATCTTGCTGACCCGCATCAGGGCGGCCACCTCGGCGACGGTGAGAAACTGAGTTCTGGTGACCGGTTGGCCCTCCGCCGCACCGGCGTCACGCGCCGATTTTCCGGCGGCGGATTCCCGCGCCGATGGCCCGTTCATAGACGTCATCGCTACCCATTCCGGTCAGGCACGGAGGCTCCAGCGGCTTCCCCACCGCTGGCACCACCCGCGCATACATGAGGAGAATAGCGTGGCCAATGGGGTTCCTGCGACGGGTGTTGGCTAATCAGTTTGAAAAAACTTGAACTACTCTGATGTAATTCCGAGCTGCTCAGAGCGGGTTTTTGCCGCATCGACGGCGGCAGCGATGGCCGCGCGCACCCCGCTACGCTCCAATTCACGCAGGCCAGCTGCGGTTGTACCGCCGGGCGAGGTGACCAGCGCCCGCAGTTCGGCCGCGGTGGTATCGGGCCGGCCTGCCGCAGCGGCGCTGCCGTTTTCAGTGCGGTCCAACAGCATCGCCACCGATCCGGCCATGGTCTGAACCGCCAATTCGGTGGCGACGGTGCGACTCAGACCGTTGGTGACCCCGGCATCGACGAGCGCCTCAAGGAACAGGAAGAAGTACGCGGGCCCCGAGCCCGAGACAGCCGTCACCGTGTCGATTTGGGCCTCTGAGACGGTCAGCACACTACCCACGCACTCGAATAGCGCTGCGGCCTCCGACAATTGCTCAGCGGTGGCGAACCGGCCCCTAGCAAGCGCGGTGATCCCGGCGCCGACCAGAGCCGGGGCGTTGGGCATGGCGCGGATCACCGGGGATCCGGCGGGCAGATGGGATTCGTAGAAGCCGGTGGTGACGCCGGCCACGACACTCACCAACACCTGCTCGACCGCATCACTGGCGGCTTCGCCTGCGGCGTTTGCGATTTCGCCGATGACGGACTCGACGTCGGCCGGTTTGACCGCCAGGATCACGAACGCTGCATTCTCCACCGCGTCCGCCAGCGGGGCGACTCGCACCGAGTAAGTCTGGGAGAGGAACTCGGCCCGCTCGCCAGACTTCTCGGACAGCACCAGATCTTTGACCTGACGCCCGGCCAGAAGCAGCCCTGCGAGAAGCGCCTCGCCCATGTTGCCGCCACCGATGATCGCGATTCTGGCCATGGCAGAAACCCTACCGATCGGGCACCAGCGCCAGCTGCCGGGATTGCACGACGATCCGCCCGGTGCTGTCGACGACGGTGTGGTCCTCGTCGAACCACTCCTGTCCGATCTGGGTGGTGGTGCACACCACCCGCAGCCAGCCCGCAGCCGGCAGGCCGCGCAGATAGGCGGTGAGCTGCACGGTGGGCGCCCAGCCACGGCGGCCGACCGCATAGGGCACCGGCAGGGAGATGTCACCGCACATCAGCGCGAACAGTTCGTCGACTCCGCCCTGCTTGGGCCGCACCCAGATCATGAACACCGGGGCGTCATCGGAGGAGACGGACTCGACCAAGGCTGGTCGGATATCGCAGCCACGGGCGAGGTTGTTGATCTCGGCCCCGGGATGACCGGGGCCAATGGGCAATACGTCGGCCGGGGGTTCCAGGCTCATCAGAGCAGTCACCGGATTGGCCGACATGAGCGGCTCAGCATCGTGTTCAGGATCCCCCAGCGTGACCACCGCATGGACGCAGGCCCGTTCTGCGGCGATCAGCTCGACATCGACCAGTCCGATCCGCCGGCCTCGTTTGCGCACCGTCGTGACCAGACGCACCGGACCCGGATCGGGCGCGGACAGGAAGTTCGCCGATACCGCCACCGGCTGGGCGATCACGTCCTGTTCGACACCCTGCTCGGAGTACGCCGCCCGGGCGGCCTTGGCGCACAACGCAACCATCACCCCGCCGTGAACCTTCGGCCCGATAGTCCAGTGCTCGTTGAGGTTTCCGTCGAACTCACCGGGCCTACCTTCGGCCGGGCGCAGGATCATCGCATCGGAGAACAGCGGCGTCACCGGTGAATTCATTCCTAGCCTTTCAGCGCCAATCAGCGCCTTTCAGCGCCAATCAGCGCAGCAGGTGGGTGCGGGCGAACTGTAGCGACTCGGTCAGCAACCCATCGCGCTCGGCCTTGTTGCGCGCACCCGATGTCGTCACCTCGAGGATGACGTGACCGGTGAAATCACTGCCGGCCAGCATCTGACACACCTCGACGGTGGGTTGCGTTCCACGCCCGGGCACCAGGTGTTCGTCGGTGGACGCGCCATTGCCGTCGCACAGGTGCAGATGCACCAGGCCCGACCCCATCCGACGAGCCATATCCAGGGCATCGGTTCCCGCCGTCGCGGTGTGTGACAGGTCCAGCGTGTAGTGCGCGTGGTCGCCGTCGAGTGGGTCATAGGACGGCGCGAACGCCGAGACGCCCGCGCCCGGTCGACCCCCGCGGCGGCGCATCCGCTCAATCGAGGGCAGCCCGGAACCGAAGAACCTGTCGGCGCGGAACGGGAACATGTTCTCCACCGCGACATGGACATCGGTGCGTTCCTCAAGCCAGACCACCTGGTCACTGAAGCCCTCGGCGTAGCGCCGCTGCCAACGGAACGGCGGGTGCACGACCACGGTCTGTGCGCCGAGTCGCTCGGCGGCCTGCACGCTACGGTCCAGCTTCGGGATTGGGTCAGCACCCCACACTCGCTGAGAGATCAGCAGACATGGCGCATGCACCGAGAGCACCGGTACGTCATAGCGCCGCGACAGCTGAGAGACGGCACCGATGTCCTGGCTGACCGCTTCCCCCCACACCATCAGTTCCACACCGTCGTAGCCCAACTCGGCGGCGTACTCAAAGGCCGCTTCGGTCCTCAGGGGATAGACCGACGCCGTCGAGAGACCGACCTTGATCGCTGGGCGCACTGACGAATTCAGGTCGACTGCAACAGGGCCAGCGGTCCGAGTGTGACCAGCGCGCCCACCGCGACCGCGATCAGGGTGCTGGCAATATCCTCGGTCTTTCGAACAACCCGCACCGCGACCACCAAGCCGAGGATCACCAGAACCGAGAGCATCAGTGCCACGATGTTGTTCCACCGCCAGAGCTGATCGAAAGCGATGAAAAGTCCGGCACCGAAAATGACGGCGAGCACCGACTGAAACACCGCCACCAGACCATGGCGCAGGGCGGTCAGTCTGTCCTCACGGGGTCGAGTCACCGCCGGCGTGGCCCCGTCGGCAAGTTCGTCGACCTCGGTAACGCCGCGACGCGCGAGGTCATCGGCGACTGTCTCACCACTGAACAGCGTGCCGCCCGACGAACGCAGATAGGAGCGCAGCTTCTCGGCGTCATCGGACTGGTCGTCGACGAGACCGGCAAGGTCCACCGATTGATCAACCGGGTCGTAGGTCATCTGCTCGGCGTCCGACCCGCGGCGCGTCGGACGGGGATCGCGGCTCAGTTCTGGACCCTTTTTGCGCCGTGTCCACGGCGGACTGGACAGCGGGGGGGCCTCCGGGGTCAGGTCCTCCGGGGTCAGGTCCTCAGAGAACTGGTCTTCCGAGACCTGGTCCTCCGGGTCCTGGTCCTGTTCAACTTCTGTAATGACATCGCTGCCCGCGTCGGCAACGGTCTCTGAGGACTCCACCGGGGCGAATTCGGCGACA